>NZ_JBNGCO010000102.1:2850-17439 GCF_049974805.1 Baaleninema sp. | reverse complement strand
GTAACTACCTGTGGGTAGGAATCACCGTCCTTCTAGGGCGGTGAGGATGTCAAACTATCTGGCAGGGAGCAAGATAGAGGGTTGCGCGTTCCAGGCAGGCTTACAGACTGCCCCAGGAGTTTAATCGTCGTCGCACCGTTCAAATCAGCGTCACCCCTCCAACCGCAAATCGGGGGATAGGGGGCGAAGGGGGGATAGGAATGCTAGGCAAACACACCCTAGATGCTGGGCTGGGACAATTTGTGAATCAGATCCTTCCCTGGGTGTGCTGGAAGCGTGATGTGTATTACGGCAAGGTGGACGCCCGTGGCACTTCTCAGGAATGCCCAGATTGTGGGGCAAAGGTTCGCAAAGACCTCTCAACTCGAATCCATCACTGCCATAACAGCGGGTCAATTAAACCCCGTGATGTGGCGAGTGGACAAGTTATCTGTACCCGTGGGCAACGGGGAATCGAAACTGCCTGTGGAGGGGAGGCAGCGGGGGCTGAGGTGGCTCAGTCTAGCTGGCACCTGTTGAAGCCGGAAATCTTTGGGGCGACCCAAGGAATCTCCCTGCATACCCAGAACGGGTTGCTGGGAGAGGATGTCAATCTCGTGACTTATTTCCGAGGGCGACCCGTTTGGGGTACGGTGTGGGGTGGCTCCTGCAACGAGCCAACTGACTCGTCGATCTTCTCACTCCGATTGGAATTTGATTTTCTGCCCGAACTGGTAAGAATTACAGCAATTTCTAGAGAACGCCCACCAGCATCGATGGCTGGGGGCGCTGCGTTCCGGTAAGTCCAAGGGTTTTGTAAAAGACTGGTGATTTAAAAAGGGCGGACGATGGGACTCGAACCCACGAATGGTGGAACCACAATCCACTGCCTTAACCTCTTGGCTACGCCCGCCATGTGTTGGACGCCTTATGTTTGGCGTTTTGCTATTATAGCATCTAATTTGGGGATGGCAAGGGCGATCGCGAAAAAATTTGAAAAAGAGTCGCCGCCGCGTTACCTGCAACGCGGCGACAGCGGCTTAAAAGCGACAGGCACGATCGGGCTTTACGGGACAGGTGGGGTTTTCGATGGGATTGTCCGTCAGCAGCAGTCGCGAGAGGTTCGTCAGGGAACTCAACGGCTCGATATCGGAGATTTGGTTGCCGCTGAGAAACAACGCCGTCAATCCCGTTAAGTCTGCCAACGGCTCCACGTCGGAAATTTCGTTGTTGTTGAGAAACAACTCGTCCATTGCGGACAGTCCTTGTAACGGCCGCAAATCGGAGATTCTATTACCACTTAAATCGATTTCTGTCAACGCCAACAAAGGACGCAAGGGCTGTAAATCGCGAATTTGGTTGTTGCTGAGGGCAATCCAAACCAAGTTTTCCATGTCCGAGAGGGGCGATAAATCTTCGATTTGGTTGCGGCTCAAATCCATGCCGTCTAAGTTAGATAGCGAGGTGAGGGGACTGAGATCGGAGATTTGATTGCCGTCGAGGAAGAGGGCTTCGAGTTTTGTCAGGGAAGACAGCGGACTGACATCGGATACTTGGTTGTCCCGAACGCTCAAACTGATGAGTTGGTCTTGGTTGGCGAGAGGCGATAAATCGAAAACTTGGTTGCTGTCGAGGTTGAGTTTGATTAAGTCTAAGTCTGCCAGGGGCGATACGTTGGAAATCTGATTGTTGGAAATCAGGAGTTCTTGCAGGTTCGGCAGTTCAGCCAACGGCGATAGATCTTCGATTTGATTGAGACTTAAATCGAGTCGTCGCAGGTGAGGGAGGGTCGCCAGGGGACGGAGATCGGAAATTTCGCGGACGCTGAGGTTGAGTTCCTCGGAGGCGGCGAGGGTTTGGGCGGCGTCGATGCAGTTGTTGGCCTCGGCCAGGTCGAGTAAGGCGTCGATGGTTTTTTGGGTTTCGGGTTCGAGGCGATCGCTCTGCAAACACAACAACCCAAACGCCCGGGAATCGGAGGTTTGCGATCGCGCCACAGGAGGCTTAACGACATCGACGGCGACGGAGAGGGCGATCGCCGCCAGGGTGGCAAAAATCGATCGATCGATCGAAACAGTTGACATCAGTTGCTTCGCGCTGGGCGCGTCCGTCCGTTTAAACTTGAAAACGTTCAAATCGATTCGTTTGACTATTCTTTTAAATTCCGATACAACCCTTGCGCCACATCGAGCAAATTGAGGAGTTGTTGCCACTCCGGGGCGTCGGGGTTGCTGCTGCGCGATCGCTGCTGTTCCAAGCGACCTTTTAACAGGCTCATCAACTTGGACGGCGAGGCATTCTCGAGGTTTTCCCCGTGGGACGGTGTGGTTTCCGCCGTCTGAGACGGCGTAGGGTTTTCCTGAGAGGAGTCCGACGAGGAAGACTCAGACGCCGAATCCATCGGGTTTTCGAGGAGCGTCTGAGCGCGTTCGGCCAAATCCAGGGCGCGAATCGAGGCGTTGTCCGGCAGTTTCGGCAAGTCTGACAAGTACACCTGCGCCAGTTCCAAAAACAACTTGCGGGCGTCGTGAGTCCAAGCCAACTCGGGGTAATGTTTCCATTGCGCCTCCGCAATGCCGCGCGATCGCGCCTCGTCTAACAAGCGTCCGGCGGTTTCCGCCATCGGCCGGGCTTGTTGAGCCACGTGCATGGGCAGCTTAGGCAAATCGCCCAAACACGCTCTCGCCAGTTCTAACAGAAGCTGTCGGACGAGTTCGATCCATTCGTATTCAGAGGACTGCCAGTTTAGATCGATCGTATCTCGCATTTTTAACTGCTTTGCTTGTTGAAATCGACACCCGATTTAATCTCGAGACTCCCGAAGGCGACGCTCTCAAAAACCCCGCTTTCGGGCTGTGTGGAAAACTACTTGTTCGTCAGCTTCCAAACCCCGTCCCAATCTTCTGCCGGAGGTTGCTGTTCAAATAGCATACAACGCTCGATATGTAATTTGGCCGCCTTATTCTGCGGATCGATTTCCAAAACCTTTTGAAATTCTTCCCGCGCCTGGTGGAACGACTGTTTGGATTTTGCCTTCAACGGCGGTTTCGCCAGGTCGATGAGTTTCTGAATCTGGGCGGTCGAGAGTTCGGCAGCTTCCTCCCGCAACATATCTCGGACTTCCGAAAATCCCGTAAATTGCAAGAGTTTTTCAATCCATAATTTCTTCAGCAAACGGGGGGTCATCTGCTTGAGTTTAAACGGTAGCAACCGTTGAATATCGCTTTCGGAGAGTTCGTTGAGGTCTTCGGTGACGAGCAACCGTTTGAGGGTCGATTCCGTAAACACCTCGATGGCCTTTTCCCGAGTCATCGCGCCCAAGAACCGCCGCAAGAGTTTCTCAGGGTCGTAACCGAGGCTTTGTAGTTCCTCGTCCGATATTCCCTCCAATTGCGCCAACAGAGGCATAAAGTCCTCCATATCGAGTTTTTCCCGGGCGGGTTGCAGGTAGTAATGGCGTCCCTGGTGATAGTGGTCGATAATCCGTTGTTGGTCGTCGCTCACGGGGGTGGCCAGTTCCCCTTCCGTCACGGCGATCGCTTCGTAAATGGTCACGGGTCGAGTTTTTCCTTTGACCGTGATGAAATCCAACTCTCGAACCACCAAGCGATGGGCGTTGGGCTGATAGGTTTGTTCGCTGATAATCAAATCGGTGCCGTACTGTTTGCTGGCCCCTTCCAAACGCGAGGCTAAGTTCACGCCGTCGCCGATGGAGGTCAGTTCCATGCGTTTGCTGGAGCCGATGTTACCGCTGACGACGCTATCGGAGTGAATGCCAATCCCGATTTGGATAGCCATTTGACCGCTGGCTACCCGTTTCTCGTTAAATTCCGCCAACCGCTGGCGCATCGCGATCGCCGTTTGTATCGCGCACCATTCGCGGTCTTCCAGGGGCGCCGGAGAGCCGAACACCGCCATTAGCGCGTCGCCGATGTACTTATCGAGGGTGCCGCCGTACTGAAACACGGCGTCTACCATCTCTTCAAAGTACTCGTTGAGCATCGTCACCACTTCTTCCGGTTGGAGTTTTTCCGTGAGGGTGGTGTAGCTGCGGATATCAGAAAACAGCACCGAGACCTGTTTCCGTTTGCCGCCGAGGCCGGTGTCGCCGCTGGCCAGGAGGGCTTCAGCCACTTCGGGCGTCATGTACTTGTACATCAAGTTTTTGACTTCCATTTCGTCGCTGATGTCCTCGAGAACCACCAGGGCGCCGTTGACTTTGCTGGGGTCGCTGGCGTCGGCCATGGAGTTGATGGTGAGGTTAACGCTCTGGCCGTCTTTGCGATCGACCACTTTTAAAATTTGGTTGGGATAGTACTGCTGTCGGTCTTTCTCTTCTTTGGGGTCGAGGGCTGCCTCGAACCACTCAGCAAACTTCCCTTCTTGCAAGTGAACCATTTCCCGCAGGTTCATGCCTTCGAGCAGTTCCTCTTCCGCAAAACCCAGGAGTGCTTTCGCGCATTCGTTGGCGGCGATGATGCGTCCTTGCTTGTCGGTCGAGATGACGCCGTTGGTGAGACTGCGAAGGATGTCTTTTTGCCGTTGTTCTTGTTGTTTGACTGTCTCGAACAGTTTGGCGTTTTGCAGGGCGACCCCAGCTTGGATGTTAAACGCCTGCATGAACTCCATGTCCGTGCGGTTGAAGCTGGCTTTCCACTGTTCCGGGGCTTCGGGCCAGGTTTCGGGGTCGTAAGGGGGATATTCCCCTTGTTTTTTCTTGTTGATGAGCTGGGTGACGCCGATGAGTTCGTTGTCGGAGTTGAACACCGGCATACAGAGCATACTACAGGTGCGATATTTAGTTTTTTGGTCGGTTTCCTTGGAGGTTTGCGATCGCTCGTCGTCGTAGAGGTCGAAGGGAATCAGTAGCGGTTCGCCGGATTCGGCCACCATTCCGGCAAACCCGGCGTGACGGGGGATGCGCAGTTCGCCGACGCCGGGAATTTTCGTCCAGAGTTCTCCTTTTTCTTCGTCGAGAAGCCAGAGTGTGGAGCGATCGGCGTTCATCAACTCTTTGGCTTCGTCCATCACCCGTTTGAGGGTATCTTCGAGGTCGAGGCTGCTCTTACTCAGAGAGTTAACGGCACTCATTAACGCCGAAGCCGCCCGTTGTTTTTGAGTGGCGGCGTAGAAGGATTTCGAGGATTCGAGAATCAGACGGATGGAGGGGGCGAACTCCCGAAAAACCTGTTCGTCTTCGCTGGTAAACCCGTTTTTATCGATTTTTTCTTCGAGGGGGGCGTCCTCGTCAGCTTCGATTTTGAGTTTGTTAATCAGTTGCACCACTGCCACGAGATCCTCTGTCTCTTCGTTGAGCAGAGGCATCGTCAGCATTGTATAGGTGCGGTAGTTATTCTTTTTATCGAATTTCTTAGCGGTTTCCGATCGATCGTCGTCGTAGAAATCGTAGGGAATGTTAATAATTTTTTTGAAGGTGGCGGCTTCCCCAGCAATTCCGGCGGTGGCGGGAAAACGAATTTCTAAGGCGTTACCCCTTTCGTCTTTGGCGACGATGGTAAAGAGTTCGTTTTTCTCTTCGTCGAGGAGGAAAATCGTGGTGCGATCGGCGTGGAGTAGCTCTCCGGTTTTGAGGGCGATCGATCTCAACATTTCGTCGAGAATCGCGTCGAATCCTTGACTTTCCAGCAAGCTATCGAGCATCCCCAAGGTTTGGTTGACCACCTTGAGTTTTTCTTCGACTCCCCGCACGACGTCAGTAAACTTATCGCGGTTGAGCGGTGCGAGGAATTCGCCGAAGCTTCCTTTTGTAGTGGCTAGAGCGCTACTAGACGCCGCCTGCTGGTGAACGGCTTTCGGCTCGTTATACTGAGGTTTGACATCGATCGTCACGTCAGTATCTACGGCGGGCGTTTTCGGAGATGCAGATGTCATAGCTCTTGACGGAGAAGCTGATACGGTGAACAGACGGGCAACTGTCCGCGAAATTTATTGTCGGTTGAAGTCGAACGAGAGAGAAAGGCGCAGTCGATCGATCGGCGAGGCCGGCCGACACATCCTCAGTGTACCCGCCGATCGATTTTTGTGGAGTGTCGCGGGGAAATTTGCGATCGCGTGTTGATGCTCTATCCGTTTTGGGGGGGTGAGCGGTGGAGTTTTTGAGAATCGCGTTGGCATAGGGGTCTTTGGTACTTATTATTACCAATTCGGAGGAGATCTGTCGGCCGGGAAAACTCGGAATTTATCCGAACTGCTCGAATGGGTAGCTCGATCGCCGCTCCCTCATCCCTTCATCCCCTCATGACCTCGCGATCGCCTTTGAGTATCGATCGCAGGCGTTCGGCGCGATCGAGCAATTCGTCGGCGAAGGCGGAGGCGGCGGAGTCGCTGGCTTCGCCTTCTCCCTGGCCGCTGGCCAGTTGAGCCAGTTCGCGGCGTCGTTCGCCCTCGTCGAGAACCCGAACGCTGATGACCGTGCGTTCGCCGCGACCATTGATCGCGGCTTCTTTCGCCACGTGAAAATGGCGGTCGGCCATGGCGGCGACGAGGGGTTGGTGAGTCACGCAGAGGACTTGATGTCGTTGGCTGAGGCGATAGAGGGTTTCGGCGATGGTACCGGCGACGCGGCCGGAGACGCCCACGTCAATTTCGTCGAAAACCAGGGTTGCCACGTCGTCCACCTCACTAAAACAGGCTTTCAAGGCCAGCAAAAAGCGGCTCATTTCGCCGCCAGAGGCAGTTTCGCTGAGGGGTTGCAGGGGTTCGCCGGGGTTGGCGCTCAAGAGAAAGGTGACGCGATCGCTCCCGGTGCGGTTGGGGGGGATTGGGGCGAGATCGACTTTGAATTTAACCTTTTCCATGGCCAGGGGTTTGAGGGCGTCCACCAAGCGCAGTTCGAGCTTTTGGGCGGCTTGGCGTCGCAGGTGCGTCAACTGCTGACAGGCGGCGTGGAGTTCCTCTCGTCGGGTTTGACAGTGGCGTTCGAGGGTTTCGATCGATCGATCGCCGTCTTCGAGATCGTCGAGTTGTGCTTGTAACGTGCGATAGCGATCGATGGCGTCGGCGAGAGTCGGTCCGTATTTGCGACAAATTTGTTTGAGTTGTCGGATGCGATCGCCGACCACTTGCAACCGTTCGGGATCGACTTCCAACTCGTCGGCGTAGGCGTTAATTTGCTGTCCCGCTTCTTCCACGCGCACCAGAGCTTCCCGCACCAGGGTCAAAATCGATTCCACGCGGTCGTCGAACTGCACCATATCGTCCAACACCGCCTCAGCGTCTCCCAAGAGGTCCGAGGCGGCGGCCGCGTCGTCGTCGCTGTCGTAGAGAGCTTGATAGACGCGGTAGCTTTGCTGTTGCAGTTCCACCACGTGGCTGAGTCGTTGCGCTTCCCGTTGCAAGTCATCGAGTTCCTCGGGACTCTCGAGTTGCGCGTTTTGCAATTCTTCGAGTTGGAACCTCCAGAGGTCCAGTTGTTGCGCCCGCTGTCGGTCTCGATCGAGCCGTTCGGCCAAGGCCTTTTCGGCCTGTTGCAGGCGATCGAAGGCGGAGGCCACCACCTCTCGGGCGGCGAGAAGTTCCCTTCCGCCGTACAAATCCAGCAGTTGCCGTTGGTGGGGCGTTTGCCCCAACTGCACCGCTTGACCCTGGGCGGCGATTTCCACCACCCCATCGCGCCATTGCAGCACATCTTTTTGATTAGCGGCGCGTCCGTCAAAGCGGTATTTACTGCGACAGCCTCGCCGACTGGCGATTAAATCGCGACGACAGGCGACCACCTCCTCACTGAAAGCAAAAGTAGCTTCGATGCAAGCGCGATCGGCCCCCGTTCGGATAGCGCGACGGCTAGCCTTACCACCGAGAACCGCATCGAGGGCGTCGAGGACGATGGATTTCCCCGCCCCCGTTTCGCCGGTCAAGACGTTTAGCCCCCGTCCGAACTCCAGATGGAGGGAGTCGATGAGGGCGAAATTTTCGATCTGCAAGCGCAGCAGCATAGACCTCGAGCGATCTGAACGAACCGCTTGGCCGAACCACCTACCGCCCCGCCCAGGGGGGCGGGAATCTGTTCTGGAACCCCCTCTCGGACTACTGAGAGCCGACCGTCGAGAGGTTCCAATCCGGTCGCAGGCTTTGGGCGCGGCGTAGGTAAGGGTGATAGACCCTTGCCGAAGCGGGTAAATTGACGTGAAGGAGGAAGCGCACGCAGCGTTCGAGATCCTGTTCGACGTGCATATGTTGGACATCGAGCAAGGGAACGTTTTCCCAACGGGGACGCGATCGCGCCACTGAAGCTGGAAACAGCGTATCGAGATCTCGCGTGACCGAGAAGGTCAAGCTGATAATTTGCTCGGGTTCGAACGAGTTATGTCGCTCGAGTTCGTCGAGCAGTTCTTCGACGGCGCTGCGAATGGCTTCGGCCGAATTTTCGGGAACGGTCGTCGCCCCCCGAATCGCTCGTACTGTCCAGTCCGCTTCCACTACACAAACCTCCATATTATCGCGATCGATTTTTTATCGTATTTACTTATTCGATGTCGTTAAGGACGGTACATCCACAGGGGTAAACCGCTCGTAGACAGTTCAAATTCTAACCACTCTCCGAGACTCGAGAGGCGAGAGACGCTGGCACTCGAGCGAAACAGACGCGCCCACAGGGGTTTTCGGGTTTCGACGGTACAGAACTCCGTCCGGTTGGGGTCGAGTCCGGCCAGTTCGGCGGCGGTGCGTCGCGCGTCGTCTTCTGTACCGAGACTGTCCACCAGTCCCAGAGACAGGGCTTGCTGTCCGTTAAAAATGCGACCGTCGGCGAATTCCCGCACGGTTTCGACGGCTAAGTTGCGGGATTCCGCCACCGTTTCGACGAACTGTAGGTAGGTGGTATCGATGAGTTCTTGCAAGATGTTTTTTTCCGAGTCGGTCAGTTCGCGATCGAAGGCCAAAATATCTTTGTACGGCCCCGATTTAATGGTTTTAAAGGACACTCCAATTTTATCGAGAAGCCGTTCGAGGTTATTTCCACGCAAAATCACGCCGATACTCCCGGTAATGGTTCCGGGATTGGCCACGATGCGCTCGGCGCCCATGCCAATATACACGCCCCCAGAGGCGGCCAGATTGCCGAAACTGGCGACGATTTTGATGCCTGTTTTCTGGCGGAGTTGTTTGAGAGCTTGATAGATTTCGTGGGAATCGGCGACAGTTCCCCCAGGGCTGTCAACGCGCAGCACGAGGGCGGGAAATTTGCGGCGTTCGACGGTTTTTAAGGCTTCGAGGACTTTTTCTCGGGTTGTTGAGGCGATCGCGCCCGTGACTTCGATGCGGGCGATTTGCTTGCGAAATTTTCTGAAAAACCCAACCATAGGTTGCTTTATCGGTAGTTTCGAGAATACGAACCAGTGCTAGTCGAGTGTAACAGGAACGCTCGGTCAATGGCGATCGAGAGGGCGAGTCGGGGAGCTTTCGGAGAGGGGGAGCTTTCGGAGATACTGTTCCCGGTTCCCGGTAGAAGGTGAAATCGATCGCTTAACATAAATATACAAAGATCGAGATCGGCCAGGGAGATTCGCAGCGATCGAGCGGTTGAGCGAATCTCTCGACTGGACGAACTTACAGAAGACAGACAATCGGGAACTTATGGCAAACAACTCCAATCATCTCGAGTGGAACGGACAGGCGTTTTTCCTGCTGGCACCGTTTTTCTTTTGGGGGACGGCTATGGTGGCCATGAAAGGGGTCATTCCTCATACGACGCCGTTTTTTATGGCAGGGGTGCGGTTGGTCCCGGCTGGACTCCTCCTGTTGCTGGCGGCGGCGATCGCCAAACGTCCTCAACCGCAAACGCTGAAAGCATGGCTGTGGATTGGTCTGTTCGCCCTGGTGGACGGGGCGCTCTTTCAAGGATTTCTGGCGTCGGGATTGGTAAAAACGGGTGCGGGTCTGGGTTCGGTGGCCATCGACTCTCAACCGCTGGTGGTAGCGGTGTTGTCCTGGCTGCTGTTTGGTGAATTCATCGGTTTTTGGGGCTGGCTGGGCTTGGCAACGGGGCTGATCGGAATTAGCGCCATCGGTTTGCCGGACGAGTGGTTTCTCGCGGCGTTGAACCTGGATTTTGTGGCGACATCGGTTAACATCGATCGCGTGTTCCAACAGGGAGAATGGCTGATGCTGTTGGCAGCGCTCTCGATGGCAATCGGGACGGTGATGATGCCGAAAGTGTCAGAATATGCCGATCCGGTGGTCGCGACGGGATGGCACATGATTTTGGGTGGATTGCCCCTGTTTGGAATTTCGGCTGCGATCGAATCTCAGCCTTGGCAACAGTTAGCCCCGACCGACTGGTTGGCGTTAAGCTACGCCACGGTTTTCGGCAGTGCTGTGGCTTACGGTCTGTTTTTCTACTTCGCCGCTCGAGGAAACTTAACCAGTCTCAGTTCTTTAACCTTTTTTACGCCGATTTTCGCTTTGTTGTTCGGTTATGTGTTCCTCGGTGAAGTGCTGACCCCCGTTCAGTGGGTCGGGGCGAGTGTTACGCTCGTTAGCGTCTATCTGATCGAGCGTCGCGATCGCCTGCCCTGCTTCTCTGACTGGCGAAAATCCCAACCGGCTACTGAGTCGGCGTCGGTTCTCGAAGGCTCTCGAGTTCCAGCTTCTAAAGCGTCTTCGGAAGATTCGGAATCGAAGGTGTTGCGCTCGTAAGTCGGAGAGTGGGTTCTCGAATCGACGAACTCTTAACCCAACGCGCGTTCTTTCCTCATGGCGTCAGTTCCCGATCGTCTGTCTTCTGTCACCAGCCATCGCGTCCGTCGGACGCGGTCGGTGGCGTTTGTCTGTTCCTGGTTAACCTTTTGGACCCTTAACGTCTCCACAGCAACGGCTACAGAGGTTCGGGCTTCTCCGAGAGCGATCGCGATCGTGGCACAAGCGGAAGACCCTCCCCCGCAGTCCGCCGAAGACGCTCCCTCACCGTCACAAGAGAATCTCGATCCGGCTGAGTTGCCCCGTCTCAGTTTGGGCGACGAAGGAGAAGCGGTGGAACTTCTCCAACGGTGGCTTAAAGAATTGGGCTATTTCAAGGGCGAGGTAACGGGAACCTTCGATCTCGCGACAGATATCATGGTGGCGGATTTTCAGGAAAAGCAAGGGCTGCCCGTTGACGGTGTGGTGGGTGAGACGACCTGGGAACGACTGGCCGCCTTGCGCGAAAACACCTCGTCTCCAGACGGCGCGACCCCAGAGGCGACGGCGACCCCAGAGGCGACGGCGGAAGAGTCGTCCCAGGAATCGGCCGGCGGTGGGGCTATCTCTTGGTTGATTTGGGGTCTGGGGGCGTTGGGGGTTTTTCTCATCGGCGGACTGCTGTTTGTTGTGATTTTGGCGATGTTTCGCCAAGATGTGGAATACGAAGAGGGGTTAGAGGCGGAAGATTTCGAGGCGGAAGATTTCGAGGCGGAAGATTTCGAGGCGGACAGGGTTTCTAAACCGCCGTTCGAACCTGCGGACAAGACGGGTGAGGTCGAGGGGAATCAGGTGCCAACGCACTCGCCCAAACCGAAACCCGAGACGCCTCAGACCTCCCAGGAGCCTAAAACGGAGAACGGTTACGGCGATAGTGCCTCGGCCGAACAGACGGCGTCGGAAACCGGGGCGATCGCCCCAACGCCTGCTTCGACGGCTCAGGAGAAAACGGACGCCGTAACGCGCCTGCCGCGTATGAGTATTGTCGAAGCGTTAGTGCGGGATTTGCAGCACCCCGATCCCCAACGGCGGCGTCAAGCGATTTGGGAGTTGGGACAGCGGGGCGATTCTCGGGCGATTCAGCCGTTGGTGGCGTTGCTGACGGATTCGGACTCGCAACAGCGCAGTTTGATTTTGTCGGTGCTGTCGGAAATCGGGACGCGCACGATGCAGCCGATGAAGCAGGCGTTGATGTTGTCGCTGCAAGACGACAGCCCCGAGGTGCGGAAAAACGCCATTCGCGATTTGACCCGCATTTATGATTCCATCGTGCAGATGAGTCAGTTGTTACAACTGAGTGCGGCTGATACGGACGAGGAAGTGCGAGAGACAGCGAAATGGGCTATGTCTCAACTGCAACGTTTGCGGACGTTGTTGCCCTCTGAAGACCGATCGGACGATCGTTAGGGGCGATCGCCCCTTCCGGGTGCAGAACAGTCCTGAAATCCTTGTTAGAAAAGATATTGCTCTATTGCCGGGTATCTGGCTCGAACTTAAATGCATATTTTGTGTATTTTGTCAATCAAAAATCTCGAAAAGTTTTCTGCACCACCGGGGCGATCGACCAGTTGAATCTCAAATTTTGAGCGATTCGGCTGCTTTGTAACTATTGTTACGACTCTGTATTTTTAATGGTGTTAAAAAACAAAAGTAATCAATCGTTTTTGACGATAAACACAAGCTTCTAGGGTTCCGGTTTAAAGATTTGTTCTTTAAATGTCTGGTCTGAGAGAAGCAGGCAGCGTTAATCGATCGCTCCACACCTGAGAAGTTATCGAGCTGCTATACGGCGGGGAAAAAGCCCGGGAATTCGTTCTATATCCTTTTTTTAAAAGGAATAGATACTTCCTGGGCTTATTTTTTTATCGAGAGTTTTTACATATTTTTTTTGAACAAGAGCGCGACGCAATCCCCCACCTCGCGAGAGGCAGGTGGCGTTCAAGAAGTCTGATACCATGGAAAAGACCCATAGCGGCAACGACTTGGGGGTGTGGCTGGGCAAAAGTTCCCAGTCACGCACCGATAGGGTGCGTGACTCGAACAATCAGGTGTGAATCGTAAGACCGAGACATCGTCACGCACCGACCAGATACTATCAACAACTCACGGACGATCAACTCGCCAAAGACTCGTTCGGACGGTTGAAAATTTCTAAAGTTTGACGACAGCAATGTTTGAGTTTTTCTTGCACGTCGGGAACAGGTTCTTTTTTTCCGACGAACTGCCAGTTTTCGATGGTTGAAAACACCCATTGGCGTCCGAGTCCACTGAATCCAGCCACTTCGAGGCCGATGGCGCGAGGTTCGGATTCGACGGTATGAAAGCGAATTTGAATGAGAATGCTACGGCTGTGACACCGGAAACTGTAGCCGGGAAAGTGGAAGCTGATATCGATCGAGTCGGGATCGAGCATTTCTCGCGTTTCGGGATCGTTCGTCCAAGGCTTAAGATCCGATCGCAAATCGGGAAACTCGCCTTTGAACACGTTCACCACAGCCGCGATTTTACTGGCAATTTGGAAGTCTTTGGCTTGTTCGGCAGCGTTCACCGCAAATCCCCCTTTTTTGGTAAACCTCATTACAGTGATAGTGAAAAACAGCCGTCTCTGTTGTTCGTTGCTGACAACTGAGCCAACTGTCTTTATCTTTATTAATAACGCGACTCGGTCGATCGTGAGGGCGATCGATGCCTCTGCAACCCAAGCGAAACCTCCTCCAACAGAGGATTTGGAGGAGGTTTCGGCGATTTGGCTGGGGCGACTGGGTGATGTACTGCTATCGCGATCGCACCGCCTCGAGAAGATCTTGGTGAACCGTCTCCGAAGACGCCACCACCAGACTGGGACGTTCGTAGTTGTCGCACTCGTGTAACGGTGGCGGCGGCGAACCGTCGAAGGTGGTGACGATACATCCGGCTTCCTGCGCCACGAACGCTAAGGCTGCGCCGTCGATGAACTTACCGGAATCGAGAATCGCCCCCGTCAACTCGTTCGCCAGCATTTTGTTGAAATTGGGAACCGCGACCTCTGAGGAGTAATCCACCGCCAAATCAATCACCGTATAGCGGTCTTTCAACGCCTGTGCGATGGGGGTTAACCCCAGTCCCAAATACACCGTCGGATGCTTGGGTTCGATGTAGAACCGCTGCGCGTCCTCGAATTCGTCCTCTAGAGTGCCTCGAAAGGCCCCTTCACCCCGCAAAGCGTAATAGTAGGCGTTTTCGCTGGGAGACAGGGCGAGAACCCCCTGAAATTCGTCGCGATCGAGGACGCAGAGAATCACTTGATAGTTGGGGTGTCCGTCGAGATAAAACCGGGTTCCATCGATGGGATCGAGGGTGACGAGATAATCTCCCGCCTCCCCGAGATCGATCGCCCGGAAATACTTGGTATTGGCGGATTGTTCGTGTTCTTCGCCGAAAAAGCGCACCTGCGGGAAATGCGCCAACAGTGCCACTTCTACGAAGTTTTGAACCGACAAGTCCGCATCGCTTAATGCTGCTGCAAAGGCATTTTCTGGGTAGTCTTTCTGCGGACGGACGCCAATCCGCGATTGAATCTCGCGGGCGTAAGCGCCAGCGGTTTTGAGATAGGGGAGTAAAGTAGACAGGAGAAGGCGCGGAGTGGGAATGTTCGTCATGGAGTGTTTTGTTGTAACTCGGTTTGGGATTCGGAGTCTTCGGATTGAGACGGTTCGCCTTCTGTCGATCGTACCTCGCTCTCTTCCTCGGCGGGTTCCGGTTCCGCTTCGGGTTCTGCGGTTGCAGTGGTTTCGGTGACGGGAACTGTTTCTTCGCTGACGGAGATTTCTGCTTCCGGTTCTGTGGGGGCTGTGGCGTCCTCGGCGGGTTCCGCTTGGCGGGTGGTTTCGGTGACGGGAACTGTTTCTTCGCTGACGGAGATTTCTGCTTCCGGTT
>NZ_JBNGCO010000102.1:0-2750 GCF_049974805.1 Baaleninema sp. | reverse complement strand
CTGTGGGGGCTGTGGGGTCCTCAGCGGGGACGGGTTCCCTGTCCGGTTCCGTCGTTGAAGTCGCTAGGGGGTCGGATTTCACAGTGGTAGGCAAGGCGGCTTTGCGATTCGATTTCGCGATGGGGAAAAATTCGCCTTCGAGAGCCACTTGTCGGACGACACCGCGATCGAGATTTTTTTTGCCCCGTTGTTCGGACAATTCCGATATTTTTTCGCCTAACTTCTGTCCCTTTTCTTCGGCATCTTGTAAATCCCCCGAGGAGACGCTGGCAATTTTTCTCGCAATAAAATCTAATTCTTTATTGCCTCGTCGATTTCCGACATCGATTCCTTGGCTCACCAAGACGCTCTTGGCTGCTTTTTTGATGGTTTTTTCAAGGGTTTTGGTGCTTGGCATCGCTGTTGACCTCGGCAAGATGACTGAACACGCCTTTTACTCTACAGCCTTAAACTTGGGGTGGAAACCTGCAAAGTGGCCTTTTTAAGAGTTGATAATCTTGTGAAAATCTTTTCTTAATCTTTCGAGAGAGAAATTGAGGGCGATCGACCTCGAGTTTCTGCATAGACGTTGATGGCGAGATCGGGGAAAAACGCCAAACGCACCACGACGATAAACCAACGGAACTGAACTCCCCAAATCAGGTCAATCAACACCAGGGAGACGAGGAGACCCTTCAGAAGTCGATCGCACGCCAGCCTCAATATCCGTCAAGTCTCCCATCGCATCCATGGGGTAATCGGGGGAAACATCAGTTCCCGACCCGTTCCCATGACGATCGCCGTCCCGCTCCCACGGATTCCCTATCCCTTAACCCCAGATTGCCATTAAATTAAGGAAATATTAAGATTGCGGGGGCTGTAACTTTGGCATCCTACGTAACAAAACGATACAGTGTAAGTGGATTGTTCTCATTTTTTTTCCACCACACGCTCCCTTATTAGGAACGGTTCTCATAACAATGATTCCCACCCCTTCCCTCTCCCGCGACGAAACCCGACCGGACAAACCCGAAGAAGCCTGCGGCGTTTTCGGCGTCTACGCTCCGAACGAAGATGTAGCTAAACTTACCTATTTTGGCTTGTACGCTTTGCAACATCGGGGTCAAGAATCCGCTGGAATTGCAACGTTTCAGGGAGATCGGGTTCATTGCTACAAAGACATGGGACTGGTTTCTCGCGTCTTTAACGAGGAAATTCTCAGCCAACTTCCCGGTACGATGGCCATCGGTCACAACCGCTATTCCACGACGGGATCGAGCCACGTGAGAAATGCTCAACCGGCCTTAGTTGAAACCCGGTTGGGAACGCTTGCATTAGCACACAATGGCAATCTTGTCAATACCCGAGAATTGCGCGAAGAACTCGATCGCCGCAACTGCGATTTCGAGACGAGCAGCGACTCGGAAGCGATCGCCCTGGCCATTGCGACGGAGGTCGATCGCGGACAAGACTGGCAGGAGGCGATGGCAAGCGCCTTAAAACTCTGTCGCGGAGCCTTTAGCTTGACCCTTGGCACCCCCATCGGCATTTTCGCCGCCCGCGATCCCAACGGCGTGCGTCCCCTCGTCATCGGCAAACTGGACACCGAACTCAACGATTACGTCTTCGCCTCGGAAACCTGCGGTTTAGACATCATCGGAGCGCGTTACGTGCGGGACGTGCAGCCGGGAGAACTGGTGTTCGCCAACGAAAACGGCATTTCTTCGCAAATGTGGGCCGACGAGTCGTCGCCGAAGCTGTGCGTGTTCGAGAATATCTATTTTGCCCGTCCCGACAGCATGACAAACGGCGAAAGTCTCTACAGCTATCGGATTCGCATCGGCGAGGTGTTGGCGAAGGAGTCTCCGGCGGACGTGGATATGGTCATCGGCGTTCCCGATTCGGGAATTCCGGCGGCCATCGGCTTTTCGCGAGTTTCAGGAATTCCCTACGCGGAAGGGTTGATTAAAAACCGCTACGTCGGACGCACGTTTATTCAGCCGACGCAACATATGCGGGAGTCGGGAATTCGCATGAAGTTGAATCCCCTCAAGGACGTATTGGAGGGTCAGCGGATTGTTATCGTGGACGATTCGATCATTCGGGGAACCACCAGCCGCAAGTTGGTGAAAGCGTTGCGGGAAGCGGGTGCGACGGAAGTGCATATGCGCGTGTCGTCGCCGCCCGTGACGCACCCCTGTTTTTACGGAATCGACACGGACAATCAGAAGCAGTTGATTGCGGCGACGAAGTCGGTGGCGGAAATTCGCGAACAAATCGGCGTGGATTCTCTGGCGTATTTGAGTTGGGAAGGGATGCTGGATGCGACGGGGAAAGGGCGCGATCGCTTCTGTTCGGCCTGTTTTACGGGAGATTACCCGATTCAAATTCCCGAACAACTCAAACACTCGAAGTTAATGCTTGAAGAAGCGATCGAGGTATAATCTCGCTGTAATCTTGCAATTGATTTGAGTTAATTTTCGGGACGTTGCCACCAACGTCCCGATATCTTTATACATCGATTTTTTCGTCTTTAGGTTGGGTAAAACGAAGTGGAACCCAACGCGCAGGTCTCATCAATTTGCAAGAAGCTGTTTGAGACAAAGAAGTAATGGTAGGGTATGTTACGCGGTCAAAACATGGCTTTGAAATCTCGTTAATGAGATTTCCGCGTAACGCACTGTTTGAGACAAAGAAGTAATGGTAGGGTATGTTACAGGGCTATTTCATTCTCAAGGGAAGCCAAAGATGCTAGAGTGTCAGATTAATCC
>NZ_JBNGCO010000101.1:0-17603 GCF_049974805.1 Baaleninema sp. | reverse complement strand
TCGCTTTTCCACCCCGCGCTAAAGCGACGGGGCTACCAAGCTCCCGGACTTTTTATGTGTTTTTTCAGAGCAGATTACCTAAAAATACTGAAAGGTTCGGGATTTTCACGGATTAAAAGTCAACAAAAATACGATATTGTAAACGAAATTTCGATCGCTCTCGTGGGCTTTTACTCAGAATTACGTACATAAAATTACGGCTGTTTATGCCGCGCGACCTGGGGCGATCGACCTCGAACCATCAGGAAAGTGCGTTGCGATGTCGGATCTATTTATTTCGGAATATCTCGAGGGAAGTAGTTATAACAAAGCCCTCGAACTTTACAATCCTACGAGCGTTGAGATTGATTTAGATGCGGGTAATTACAGCCTAGAAGTGTATTTTAACGGTGAAACGACGCCGACTCAAACTTTAGAATTAACCGGAGTGATCGCCCCCAAAGAGGTATTCGTCCTTGCCCACGGTAGCGCAGATTCAGATATTTTAAATATTGCCGATATCACGAATAATTTCGTTGTTAACTTTAACGGAAACGATACAATTCTTATCACAAAAAGCGGGAAATTAATCGATAGTTTTGGTAAAATAGGAGAAGACCCCGGAGCTTATTGGGGAAGCGGAGAAACCGCCAGTCAAAATCGAACCCTTCGCCGCCAACCGGGAATTTACCAAGGTGACAGCGACGCCAGCGACAGTTTCGATCCGGCGGTGGAATGGATAGGATTTGACGAAGACACCAGCGACGGCTTGGGTTCCCATACCGCCACAATTCCCGACACGCCGCCGAGTGTTTTGGCGACGACACCGTTAAATAACAATACGGGAGTGTCGATCGCTTCGGATTTAACAATTCAATTTAACGAAGCCGTTACCGTTTCGGGAAATTGGTTTAGCATCGTCGGCGACAGCAGCGGAACCCACACCGCCAGCGTTAGCGGAAGCGGATCGGAATATAGTCTCGATATCGACGATGACTTTCACTCAGGCGAAATAGTAACAGTAACACTGTTTAAAACGGGAATCGCTGACATCGACGACACGCCAGACTCTCCAGATTCCGATTACAGCTTCAGTTTTCAAACCACCACCTCCGGCGGCGTCATTTTTAACGAAATTCTCGCCGATCCCGATTCCAGCAACGGCGACGCTAACGGCGACGGGGAGATTGACAGTTCCGAAGACGAGTTTATTGAATTTTTAAACAATACTGGAAGTGCGATCGATCTCTCGGGATGGAAGGTTTCCGACGCGGTGGAAGTTCGCCATATCTTCCCCGCAGACACGATTCTGGCTGACGGAGAAGCGATCGTGGTGTTTGGAGGAGGAACGCCGACAGGGAGTTTCGGCGGTTCGATCGTTCAAACAGCGAGTACCGGTTTACTGGGGTTAAACAACGACGGCGACAGCCTCACCCTCAACGACGGAAGCCAGGATGTCGCCACATATATATATGGAAGCGAAGGCGGCGACAACCAATCGCTAACGCGATCGCCTGATGTTACGGGGGGATTCGTCAAACACGAAACCCTTGGTTCGTCGCAGTTTTCACCGGGAACCCAAACTGACGGTTCGTCGTTTCCCCTCGATACGACATCACCGAGTCTCGCGGCGACGACGCCTCTGGATAACGCCTCGGATGTGGAGAAAAGCCTCGATTTAACGATTCGCTTTGACGAAGTGGTGGCGAAAGGAACGGGTTCGATCGAACTTCGTCGCAGTAGTGACGATGCGGTAGTGGAAGCGATCGACATTTCTTCTTCGCGAGTTTCCCTCAGCGGCGATACGGTAACTGTGGATTTGGCGAATTCTCTGGCGTTTTCCACGAGTTACGAGGTTCGCATCGACAATACGGCTTTTGAGGATTTGGCGGGAAATCCATTTGCGGGAATCGACGACGCCACGACGTGGAATTTTACGACGATGGCGGAATCGGGAAATTCGGGAAATTCTGGAAGTTCTGGAAGTTCTGGGAATTCGGGAAGTTCGGGAAATTCTGGAAACTCTGGGAATTCGGGAAGTTCTGGAAGTTCGGGAAATTCTGGAAACTCTGGAAACTCTGGGAATTCGGGGAATTCGGGAAGTTCTGGGAATTCTGGGAATTCGGGAAATTCAGAAGAAGCAGAAAAGGCGATCGAATCAGAAACCTCGCTACCGGAAACAGTTTCAGAAGTTTCGCCTTCAGCAGAAGTTCCCGAAGCGTCTCTGTCTGAAACGGCGTCGATCGCAATTCCCGAGACATCTTCCTTGTATCCCCCAGCCAACAACACTGAAAATTACGAAGGCTGCGTGAAATTCGACATCGATGGGATTTCCTCAGAAACGGGAAGCGTCGGAGACGATTTGATGTTTGGCGATGAGGAAGCCAACGAAATTTTCGGGGGAAGCGGTAGCGATACCCTCATCGGATGGGAGACGGGAGACAATCTCGACGGTGGCGACGGGGAAGATTGGCTGTTTGGAAATCGCGGAAACGACGATCTCGAAGGAAACGGTGGAAGCGATCGACTGTTTGCGGGGAAAGACGACGATCGACTTTGGGGAGGGGATGGAGACGATACTCTCGCCGCAGAGTTGGGAGATGATTGTGTTTTGGGAGAAGTGGGAAACGATCTGTTGTTGGGAAATGCGGGATTCGATCGCATCTGGGGAGGCGACGACAACGATAGTCTGTTTGGGGGGAAAGACGACGACGAACTTTTTGGCGAGGGTGGCGACGACTTCCTTTCGGGAGATTGGGGAGACGACACTTTAACTGGAGGGGGAGGGATCGATCGCTTTATTCTCGGGTTTGGGAAAGAGACGATTACAGATTTCACCGATGGTGTCGATCGCTTGGTGTTGGGAAACTCCCTAACACTGTCACAGTTGCGGGTGTTTCAGGTAGAGACGACGACGGAGATTCGGTTAGGAGACGAGGTGGTGGCGGTGTTGCTGGGGGAAAGGGTGGATTCGATCGACGTAACGGATTTCGAGACGGGGTTTGAGATTTAGCGATCGCCGTGTCGTATCCAAGCTTGAAACTGACGAACCAAGGTGAGATAGTCAGTCTCGAGGGATCGATCGAGAAATTCCGCAATTTGGGAAATGGGAATCGTGGGAAAAATCCCACTGCGATCGCCTTCGACGTAATCGCCGTTTTCCAATTGATAGACAACCAGACGATTTCCGTCGTATCGCCACACTTCCCCAATCCCAATTTCAGCGTAAATCGCGAGGCGATTTTTCGAGGAACTGGCGATATCAATTTCCACCGCAAGATCGGGAGGCGGATCGCGATTGTAGTCAAAGCGTCGCAATCCCCGAATGGCGTCTAAATTACGAACGTAGAAACACTCATCCGGTTCGATTCCCGCCAATTCCGGTTTTTTGAACGTTGTCGAACCGAAGGGTTCGATGGCGATTTCCAATTCTTCCGCGAGAGTTTCGACAAAACGTCCGATTACCTTTTTATATCGTTCGTGTTCTGGAGAAGGAACCATCAGATCCAGGGTTCCGCGATAATACGTCAAGCGAAAGCGGCGATGTTGGCTAATATCTCGCAACAAGGCTTCGTAAGTTTCCCAGGAAATTCCCGTGAGTTGGAATTTGGGAGTAGTCGGAAGTGCGATCGGGTTCATGGGGATGGTTTGAAAAAACTTCGTAAAAATCAGAGCGATCGACTTAATTTGATTTTACTTTGATTTTAGCTTGTTGTTCTCGTTGCCATCCTATGGCTGGGAATGCCTTCTCGAGGCTCCACTTCCTAAATTACCTTCATAAAAAGATTTTGCGATCGGAGGGACGATCTTCATCGATCGCTTTTTGCAAATACTCAAAAGTTTCCTGCTGCTCTTGAATGTTTTCGGCTGTATCTTCACACCAAGAGTCGAGCAACTGAATCACCCGATCGATTTGCTCTTGGCTGGGTAACTGTGTTGTCAAATTAGAAATTTGGCGATCGCACATCTTCCACCCTTCCCACTACTGAACAGACAACGCATATTCAGCATCCCCATCCATTATCTGAAGACGCTGCTGTAACCGAACTACATAAGCCTTAAAGCCAATCGAACTTCCGTCTTCTAATTTAAACGCATTCACCACGTTCCGAATCGTCGATTCCTGCTCGGGACTCAGTTCGTCTATAATTAAAATAACCTGTAAACTGCTTTTGAACGCATCCAATAAAAGGTTGTTCAGTTCGTAAGACATCATTCCTTCAGGAATACCCGGTTTGAGTTCTCGAATCCATCCCGTGACTTTTTCACAGGTGGCGCGATCGTCAAACACATAGTTAATAATTTTCTGTACCCAAGTGGTTGCTGTTTCGTCGCGAATTTGCTTGTCAGTGACGACGCTAAACGCCGATGCAAACTTCATCAATTGCGGGATAATATGACCGTTTAAATAGTTGTTGCGTTCGAGTGTCGTGGTTTTGCGTTCGCCGTAACATTCGTATTCTACTAAATTGACTCGTAGCGATGGTTTATTTTGTCGATCGTAAATCAAGAGCAGTGCGTCGGGAATTCCGCGAATACCAGAAACCGAGCGGACTCCAGCGGTTAAAAACAGGCGATTTTCGGAGATTAACACCGTTCGATCGACTTGATAATCTGCAAATAACTCGTAAAAATTCTGATTGACTAGAGTTTCTAAGCCTCGAGTTTTGTCAGTTTCGTTCGCAAATTTAACCGTTTGAAACGTTCCCATAATTTTAAGGTTCTTTTCAGAATACTCTTCTATGTCCTCCAAATCCTCATGGGTATCTTCGTCCAATGCTTCATCCTGACCATCTGAAAGCAGTGTTTGATTTTCTATATTGCAGTTTTCGGGTAGTTTAAAATCGGATATAATTTGCGAATTAAAAGTTCGATCGAGTAAATCTCGAGCCTCTTTATCTTTAATCGGCTTTGCACCTTGCAGATATTTCAAAGACCAATATTTTCCGCCGATTTTTGACAGTATTTTGAGGTCAAACGGCTCGCAGAATTCTAAATCGATAAAATTTAAGCAATGAACGTAAGACTCCCCGTCTTCCCAAGGTTTGAGATCGGTAATACATCCGAGAATACCCCGAACGCTACAAAAGCTCGTTTTCCCTACTTTGACGGCTAAATAAACGCGATCGCCTGGGGTTGCACCGCGATTGAGAAAGCCAATGATATT
Organism: Baaleninema sp.; assembly: GCF_049974805.1. Classification (NCBI taxonomy): domain Bacteria; kingdom Bacillati; phylum Cyanobacteriota; class Cyanophyceae; order Oscillatoriales; family Oscillatoriaceae; genus Baaleninema; species Baaleninema sp. The sequence goes on along the minus strand of NZ_JBNGCO010000101.1, from coordinate 12,457 downwards.
CTTACGAACGCAAATTATATAATTTTCAATGGATTTACTACAGTGTGAAATTCGATAAACCATACTTGGGAAGTGAAAACGCTCGAAACGCACTTTATAAAACTTTATCGTAATCTACGAACGTGCGTTCTTACCACCGTTGTCTCAAATATCTCGATCGCCATTCTCCAAGAATAGATAAAAAACAGGCGATCGCCATCGCAACCGCCTGCAACCATCAACCTTCAGGAAAACAACTTAAGCACCCACAGCCTCTTTCGCCGCGTACAACACCTCAGCCGTAATCGTATCGATACCGCGATCGCGTGCGAATTTCTCCGTGTTGCGTTTCACCTTGGCGCGAACGAACCCAGGAATCTTATTCAACTGAGCCAACCCGTCTTTACTCCAACTGAGATCCGAATCCGCCGAAACGCTCTTCGTAATCGCTTCCTTCGTATCGTGTCCGCCGAAAATTTCCAACAGGTGATCTTCCATTCCCAGGGTAAACGAATTGTAAATCAAATCCACCACTTGATTGGCGCCTTCGTACCCCAAAAACGGCTTGTATCCCACCGGGAAATTCTGAATGTGAATCGGTGCCGCAATCACGCCGCAGGGAATATCTAACCGCTTCCCAACGTGACGTTCCATCTGGGTGCCAAAAATCGCAGCAGGTTCCAGACGCGCGATCGCATCCCCAATCGCGGCGTTATCATCGCTAATCAAAACCTCATCACAATACTCGCTGACTTGTTCGCGGAACCAATCCGCATCGTATTTACAATAGGTTCCCGCCAAAACCACGTGAATCCCCATCTCCCGAGACAGGATTTTCGTCATCGCCGCTGCGTGGGTGTTGTCGCCAAACACCACCGCTTTCTTACCCGTGAGGTTTTGACAGTCAATAGAACGGGAGAACCACGCCGCCTGAGACACGAAACGGGTTTGATTGTCGATATATTCCTCGAAATCCGTCTCGGCGCCGAGTTGGTTCAAAACCTTGCCAATTTCGCGAATACAACGCGCCGTATCTACCACACCCATCGGCGTAATATCCACAAACGGCATCTCGAACTCGGTTTTGAGGTAGTTCGCCGCCATCGTTCCCAATTCGCGATAGGGAACCAGGTTAAACCAGGCGCGAGGTAGGTTCTTCAACTCGCGAACCGAGGCACCGTGGGGAATTACGGCGTTGACTTCGATTCCCAAATCCGCCATTAGCCGTTTTAATTCTGTGGCGTCGTGTTGGTTGTGGAATCCTAACGAGGAAATTCCGAGAATATTAACCGACGGTTTTTCGGTTTTATCCTGGGGAAGTTCGCCTTTTTTCTGGGCTTTTTCCAGATAATACCGCAGGATCTGTTCGAGGGTGCGATCGGCGGCTTGTAATTCGTTGACGCGATAGTGGTTTACGTCAGCGAGGAGAACGTCGCAGTTGGCTTCGAGTTGTGCGCGAGAGACAAAGTTGGCGAGGTCTTCTTGTAAGATGCTGGAGGTGCAGGTGGGGGTAAGAACGATGAGATCGGGATGTTCTTCGGCATCTTTGCGGGTGATGTTGTTCACCACTTTATCCTGAGAGCCTCGCGCCAAAACGTTGCGATCGACGACACTGGCGGTAACGGGGGTAAAATCCCGCTCCCGTTCCAACATCGATCGCATCACGTTAAAATAGTCGTCGCCGAGTGGCGCGTGCATAATTGCATGAACGTTTTTGAAAGAACTGGCAATCCGTAGCGTGCCAATATGTGCCGGTCCGGCATACATCCAGTAAGCCAATTTCATATAACGATCTCCCGTTGTCGCTTCAAGGGTGCGATCGCACCGCGAAACCGAGTTTTGTCAATTCCGAGGCGCGATCGATAGGGACATTGATGAATTGAGGATGAATTGAGGACGAACTCAGATTTTTTTAATAGGTAAAATCGCTTATTGTCAAAGCTTAAATTACCCCGTTACCTGTGGTTCGACTGGACTCTAGCCTACGACTAAAGCAATTTATTTGTTGTCCCTTAGAGACGATTCTTAACGGTTTAGTACATTCCTTAACAAATTATCGATAACGGTTCGATCGAACTTCACTCAAATTCAAAGGTTAGCATCTGACGGCAAGTTGCTGTATCGATCTTCGTCGAACCTTCGCAATTTTCCAGATCCCCAGATCTCAGGATTTTTTATTACAATACAAAATATATTTTGTCAATAGATTTTCAGCGTATTTTTTGTTAAATTCTGTATCGACCAATGAGTTTTTCTACAATAGAAATCGACAGTCCCAACTCGAATCAGCTCGAACGGCGAGAGAAAACGCGATGGAAACAGGGAAAAATCCAGCCTTGAAACGGGGTATCGGGTGGATTGCTGGATCTGCCGTATTAGCAGCAGTCAGCCTCGGAGGATGGGTGGTCTACAGTCGCCGATCGAACTCCGCCCAAACCGTCAGCGTGCGGGTGTTAACCGTCGAACGAACCGACGTCGAACGGACGGTGAACGAAAGCGGCACAGTAAAACTGGGGTCTCAGCAAACCCTGAAAGCCCCCAGCGATGCCACAGTTATCGAGGTCAAAGCGGCTATGGGCGATCGCGTGTCACCCGGTCAGGAATTGCTGATTTTGCGCGACGACGAAGAACTCACCCAACTCGAAGAACATTTACTGAGAATTCGCCAAAAAGAACTTGACGTGGAGGCGAAACAGCAGAAAGTGGAAAACGCCAGGGGGAGTTTGGAAGCGGCGCGTCGGGAACGCGATCGCGTTCTCCGCCGCGCTCGCGATGCCGATCGCGCCAGTCTCGTCGAACGCCAAAACGAAATCCAACAAATCGCCTTAGAACTCGAAAACAAGCGTCAAGCGGCTGTCGATGCTCGGGAAACCCTCACCAGCCGACAGGAACAGTTAGAACGCGATCGCAGCTTGTACGATCGCGGGTTCATTTCCCTCAACCAACTCCAAGACACAGAAAACGCCGTGCGCCAAGCCGAAGCGCAATTGCGCCAAGCTCGATTAGAAGTTCAAAGCACCCAACTGCGCCTCGAGAGTTCCCAGGCGAGTCTCGAGACTGTCCGCCGCCAAATCGAAGACGCCGTTCGCACCGCCGAAGAAGAACGCCGCGAAGCCGCCTCCGCCGTTCGCGCCGCCGAAATCGCCTTAGAAGAGGCTCTGTACGACGCCAACACCGCCACCTTAGAGCTGCAACAGTTGCAACTGGCCGCCCAAACCATCGAAGAACAGCTGCAAAGCCGCATCGTCTCAGCCCCCATCGGCGGTAAAATCCTCGATATCGATGTCGTGCGGGGGGACGTGGTGCAAATCGGCGAAAGTTTGCTCACCCTCGGCGATCCCGATCGAGAAATCGTGGAACTGCAACTGTCCACCCTCAACGCCAAAGAAGTACGAAGCGGTCAACCCGCGCGGATTTCCGTTATCGGACCCGACGAAGAAATCTACGAGGGACAAGTCGAACGGATCTCCTTAAGTGCCGATGGCGAAATGGCCGATAGCGGGAGTCGAGAAAGTCTGGCCGCCGTCAACGCGATCGTCAATCTCGACGAACCCAGCGGCGCCCTGATTCCGGGGAGTCAAGTCAACGTCGAAATCGTCCTCGATCGAAAACCCGACGCAGTCGCCCTCGACATCGAAGCCATTCAGCAACCGGACACCGATCCCTTCGTCTGGCTGCTCGATGACAGCAACACCGTCAGCCGCCAACCCGTTACCCTAGGACTCGACGGCCTCACCATCGTTGAAATTCTCTCAGGTTTGGAACCCGGCGATCGCGTCGCGATTCCTCCCATCGAAGCCGAACTCGAACCCGGAACCACCGTCGAACCCAATTGAGATGATGGGATGATGAGATGATGTGATGATGGGATGACCGGATGATGTGAAATCTCCTCACCTGCTCACTATGCCTCTGTCTCCTGTCGATCTCTTCAAAATCACCTATTCCTCTCTCAAAGCGAATCCCTTGCGATCGAGCTTGACGAGTCTTGGCGTGTTTATGGGGGTGGCGGCGGTGAGTGCGACGTTACAGGTGGGCAATATCAGCCAAGCGGTTATCGAAAAACAACTCAACGAACGACAAGCCCCCCGAGTCGATGTCGGTTCTTCCTGGCAGCGCAACAAACCCTATCGACGGTTGCAACTCGAGGATATGGAGTACCTGAAAGAACGCTTGATTAACGCTCAAGCTGTGAGTGCTTCGACCTGGGTGTGGTTCTCTTGGTCCGTAACCTATCTCGATCGAGAAGCGAGTCCAAATATGGTTGCGGTATCTGGGGATTATCTGAAAACCTCGGGCTTGCGCATGACGGACGGGCGATTTTTTAGCCGCGTTGATTTTGAAAATTACCGTTCTGTTCTGGTGGTAGACGAGATTTTGGTCGAGCATCTGTTTCCCGATCGCGATCCCATCGGCGAACGGGTGTATGTGGGAGGTCGTCCCTTTATCGTTCGCGGTGTCGTAGAAAGCAAACTCGAAGGGGGGGATCGGGAAGACCCCCAAGGTAAGATGTATATGCCAATTACGGTATGGCACGCCCTATCGGGGTATCAGGTGCTTCATCGGATACTCATCCGTCCCCATCGCCTCGAGGATTTGGATTCGATCGAAACTCAGGCGGTGGCATTGTTAGAACAGCGGTATCCCGACCACAGTTTTTGGTCTTACAACAACGTCGGCGACATTCTCGCCCAACGGGAAACCCTCAAAACCGTGTCTCGATCGCTCCTCGCCGTGGGAGGCATTGCCTTACTGGTCGGTGGCGTAGGGATTGCTAACATTACCATCGCCTCGGTGATGGAAAGGACCGCTGAAATCGGCTTGCGGTTGGCCATTGGGGCGAAACCCCGCGACGTAATGTTTCAGTTTGTTTTGGAAGCCACGGTGTTGAGCGTAGTCGGGGGCGTGACGGCCATCGCTACGGTTCACTTTATTACGGTGGCGGTGAGTAATGCCTTCGATTTACCGTATCAGTTTGACGGTCGATCGGCGACTCTGGCGTTGGGGTCGGCGTTGGTCGTGGGAGTAGGGGCGGGATTTCTCCCGGCGTTACGAGCCAGTCGCCTCGATCCCGTCAGTGCCTTGCGGTCTTGAGCAATGGAGTAGAAGACGTTGGTTTTTTAACGGTTGGCGTCCCAGAAAAAGGGGGCAGTCCGAAAGCTGCCCCACTGTTTAAATCAAAAGTGCTATCCGTAAAATCCGTTGACATCTAGCTCGAAAGCCAGATGCAACAGCGATCGAGCCAATTACTCGCCGTCTTGGAACGAGGAAAGAAACTCGCGAATTTTCTCAGCCGCAATATCGCGACCGCCCAAGCCAAAGGCCAGAGCCACCGCCACCGCCAACGCACCCAGCAGCAAGCCGAAGGCGAGGTTGACGATATCCGGCGCGATGCCCATTTGTTGCAAGGTCATGGCGACCACAAAGGCAATGATGGAGATGCGAGCCACTTGACCGAGAAGCCGAGCTTGCGAACTCCCCGAACCAATAATGAGGTTGTACACGAGATTGGCCAGATACAAGCCGACGGCCAAGACCACCAATCCGGCGAGGATGCGGCCGAAGATGACCAACAACCCGGAAACGATCTCGTTCAGGGCGGGAATTTCGAGAACGTCAACAGCGGCGACGATGGCAAAGAGTTCGATGGCCACCCAAACCACAATGCCCACAAATTCAGAAGGCGTGCGGCTTCCGGCTTGGAACGGCGTCATTTCACCGGGGTCTTCCGGACGGCGGGGAGGCGGGTTGAGACCTAAAGCCGAGAAGATGTTGTTAAAGCCCAGGCTGGTGAGCAAGCTGGTGACGAATTCCGAAATCCAGCGCCCTAGGAAGAAGAACACGGCGATAATTAAACCGGCCGTGAAGATTTGCGGCAGGAAGTCGAGCACTTGCTCGAGCATACTAATGGCCGGTGCCGAGACGGACTGAATTCTCAGAGCGTCTAGGGCAGCGATGGCGATGGGAATCAGGATGAGGATGTACGCCACCGTCCCGACGATTCCCGAAAGGGGCATTCCTCCCATTTGAGAGAGGCCGACTCTCGCGCCGATGTTGTCGATACCCGTGGCGGCCAGGAAGTTCGTGACCAAGCCGCGCACGACTCGCGCCACAATCCAACCGATAACGCCGATGGCCACTGCCGTTAAGATATTGGGCAGGTAAGCCAGGATTTTCTCGAGCATGGCTTGCAGGGGCATCAGTAACCCTTGTAAGCCGAGAGTGTCGAGAATAATGGGTAGGAACAGCAGGAAGATAAACCAATAGAGGGTATTGGCGAGGGTCTCGTTGATGAGGAACGGACTTTGACCGCCAGACTGTTCGGCGAGGCGATCGTCCAGGCGAAAGCGTTCTAAGCCTCGGGTCAGCAAGACTTTCGAGAGGGTTGCCAAGACCCAAGCAAATCCCAACCACAAGAGAGCTGCACCGGCTCGGGGCAGGTAGTCGAAGATTTGTTCTAAAAATCCCGCTAGGGGAGCGGAGACGATTTCCAGTTTGAGGGCGTTGAAGAACGCCAACAATCCGAAGAGTAGGACAATCCAGTAAACGAGCGTGGCTGCCCACTGTTCGACCGGGAGCGAGGATCTACCTTCGGCGTCTCCGGACATCCAGGCCGCAATTTTGTTATCGATGTCGGTTCGGCGGAGAAGCGCTTTGACGGCCGTGGCCGCCAGACTCGCGCCTAGCCAAAACAGAATCAAGATCAGAATCGCACCAACAATGCTCGGTAAAAAAGAACCAATAGCTTCGCTGATGCTATTGACAAACGATTCTAAGCTGACTTGAGCGAGAAGTTGAGAACTGCTCGAGTCGTGAATCGCTGGGATACACCAGGTTTCTATCATGTAAGTTTTTCGCGATCGAGACCTCACCCTCGAGGTGAAGTCTGTCGCGTCCTCCGTATTACTACAATGTCATCTGAATTTCGATCGAACGATCGAGGCGTTACAGATGCCGACCGCAATCGGTCGGGAATTCGATCTAACTAAACTCGTAATAAGGATAGCGGTGTCGCGTCCTATAGCAACACTTGGGATTATCCTACAGAAATAATTGGATTCCTCCCAAGTTTTACGGGTTTTTTTACGGTTTTTATAGGATCTCGCCTTGGCGTTTCCCCTCGCACTCTCCTTGAAGCCAGTCCTCTGTCACGTTGAAATGTATGTAAAGATGAGAAAACAGTCGATCGCCGAAACGCGATCGCGATCTCAACGAGTTCTACCGCTTGTCTTGCACCGATCTCGCCGATGCGAACCTTTAACACCGCCCGTTCTTCTGCCCAAACTCACCGCCTCTTCGAGCAGTCGGTTTTCGTGCGTGCCAGCGCCACCGCCGTCGAACGCTGTTTGACGGATTTGGATTTAATGCACCAATGGCTCAATCCGGCGTTACGCTGCGAACCCGTGGGGACTTGGGACACGGCGGTGGGATCGCCATCTCGGTTTGTCATTCAAATTCCGCTGCTTCGTCCGACCTTACGATCGACCGTCGTCGAACGAGAACCGGGACTCGTTGTTTGGGGCTTCGAGGGCTTTTTCGTCGGGCGCGATCGCTGGGAATGCCAACCGCAAATCGACGGCACTCTTTTAATCAACCGCTTCGAGTTCCAGATTCCCAACGCCCTCGTCGCCTACGGTTTCGATACCTTCGCCGCCAGTTGGACGAAGGCAGACATGGACGCCCAACTCCGCCGCCTCAAGCGGGTCGCCGAGCGTCTGTATCGTTCGGAGGGTCGATAATAGGCAAGAGATAATGGCACGCGATCCCATCGACCTTCACGTTGACGTTCGAGGCGACGGTTTTCCGATTCTGATGCTCCACGGCCATCCGGGAGCGAGCGGTTGTTTGTCGGTGTTTGCCCATCGCTTGAGTCCTCGCTACCGTACCATTTGCCCGGACTTACGGGGCTACGGCCGCAGCCGACCCCGAGGGGCTTTCGAGATGGACGCCCATCTCGAGGATTTAGAGGCGCTGCTCGAGCGTTTGCACGTCGATCGCTACCTCCTGTTAGGCTGGTCGCTTGGCGGAATTTTGGCACTCGAACTCGCCCTGCGCCACGGCGATCGCGTGGCGGGAGTTATCGGCATTGCCACCGCCGCCCGGCCGCGCGGTAGCCACCCTCCCGTCAGCCGTCAGGACTTAGCCTATACGGCCGTTGCCGGGATTTTAAACCGCCTCAAACCGGGATGGCGTTGGAATATCGAGACTTTCGGCAAGCGATCGCTGTTTCGCCACTTAGTACGGCGACAGGAGCCGTCGGTATACCGCTATCTCGCCCGTGAAGGGGTGTCGGCCTATTTGAAGACGCACCCCGAGGCCACACGAGCGCTGCAACAGGCGTTACAGCAGGGGTACGATCGCCGTTCGGAACTCGATCGCGTTCGCTGTCCCTGTCTGTGGTTAGCCGGAGACAGGGACTGCCACATCACCCCCGAAGCCAGTCGAGAAACCGCCTTGGCACTGGCAGACTGTCAGTGGATTTGCTATCGCGATACCGCCCATCTTTTCCCCTGGGAAATTCCCGAGCGAGTCTGTCGCGATATCGAAACCTGGCTGTCCGATCGCCCCGACTTAGGAGCGATCGCTCACGTTTGACCGCTCAGAATCGGCGCCGACAAAGGGGAAGTCATTTCCGCCTCCTCGTCGAATACCGTCAGTTCCGTGGGCTTGCAACGCAGGACTTCAATACCGATGCCCTGAGCGCCTTCGGCCTCTAAATCTTCGATGTATCCGGCTTTAGCGGCTTCCGCCTCCCTTTGAGACAGAAACGGCCCGAAGTAGTAGGTGCATTGAGGCGTTTCGGTGACGATTTTCACCCACCAGGCCAGACCGACGGTTTGCAGGAGGTTAACGAAAAACTCTTTCATGGTTAAATTGCCCGCTTGATAACTGAGGTGGAGAACCCTAGACCAACAGACGATTGGCTGCCGTTTGTTACAGTTCTTTATACTCTGCCGTTCGCTTTTTTTCAACGAACGGTTTGAGGAATTCGATCGCTCGGAGACTCGTTCCCTCGATTTGCGTTTCGATCCTACTACGATCCCCAATTTTAGAGGTGTAACTGATTCAACCAACGTTGACGATAAATTTCATAGAGGGCCATTCCGGCGGCCACGGAAACGTTGAGACTCGGCGTCGTCCCAGAAAGGGGAATCGACACGAGTTGGTCGCAGTGTCGTTGCGTGAGCATCCCGAGTCCACTGCCCTCGGCTCCCATGACTAACACAGTCGCCGCGTTAAATTCAACTTGATGGAGCGATCGATCGGCTTTTTCCGAGAGGCCGTAAATCCAAAAGCCTTCTTCTTTCAGGGTTTCGAGGGTTTGTGACAAATTAACAACTCGGGCGATGGGGATCGCTTCAACCGCTCCGGCGGCCACTTTCATTACCGTCGAAGACACGCTGGCGGCGCGACGTTGGGGAATGACAACCCCTTGAGCGCCGAGGGCTTCAGCGGTACGCACGATCGCCCCCAGGTTGTGGGGATCGGCGATCCCGTCGGCGACGATGAGAACCGGGCGCTCGTTAGTTTCTTTAGCGCGGGCGATCAGGGCGTCGAGATCCCAATATTGATAGGGGGACACCTGCGCCGCCACGCCTTGATGAGTCGCGCCGTTGGTCATTTGGTCCAAGCGTTTGTAAGACACTTCGTCGATAACGGTTCCGTTGGCTTTGGCTTCGGCGAGGAGCGTGTGGAAACGCGAGGCGTGGCGCAATTGGTTGACAATCCAAACGCGGTTGAGGGGGCGATCGCTCTCCAGGGCGCTGAGAACTGTATGGCGACCGTAAATTAAATCGTTGGCGTCGTTCTCTTCGGCGGAGCGTTCTGACGATCTGGCTTTCACGGGAGCCGTCGGTTTGGGGCGGCGGTGGCGAGGCGAACGCGAGGGTTTGCGAGATTTGCGAGGACGGAAATTAGAAGGTGACATGAGGCAGATAACAGATGTGTGATGAGGAGAAATAGGAGTCGGATAGGCTTCGGAAGAGTCCCCTCGAGGACGGGGAAAATGTCATGAAATCCTCAAACTTTTTCGGTTTCCCAACTTCCTGAAGATTTCCTAAAGATTTTGTCGGGTTCAAGGGGCAGAGGCTTAGGAATCGGAAGCTGAAGACCCTTGGCTGGGATGGGGATCGAGGGAAATGCGATCGAACAGCTCGAGTAACCGTTGGGGATCGCAGAGATAGAGATATCCCACCAAAGTTTCTAATCCCGTCGCTTGTTGGTACACCACAGGATCGAGCCGTTTGGGACTTTTAACCGTCGCGTTGCGTCCGCGACGTATAGCATCTTTTTCTTCTTCTGTCAAATAGGGTTCGATTTCCTGCAAATGCTGAGCTTGACGTTCGGCGCGAACCTGAGCCACGACGCATTGATGGTAGGCGCGAGTCCGTTGAGGAGGAAACAAATAGAACTGTCGGACGTATAACTCGTATACCGCATCGCCGAGATAGGCCAAGGCGGCGGACGAAATGCGCCGAACCTGTTGGGGGGTCAGTTCCCCGCGTTTGAGGGTTAACAGTCGGCTGGCATCTCCGGGGAGGGATCGATCGTCAGAATTCGGAGGCATACTCATGAAAAATCGGACAACCAGCCGTTTCGCGCCAAGGCGAAATGGCTGGCCGACCGTTGACTAGACTCACTTGGAAACGTTTTCGATCGCAGCTTCGACCGAACTCTGTAAAGACAGAAATTTTTCCAAACGCACGAGTTTCACCGTCTGCGTCACTCGCGGATTGGTCACGATCTGCAAGCTGCCGTTGGCATTTTGAGCTTTCTTTACCAACTGTACCAAAGCTCCCAATCCCGAGCTGTCCACGAAATCGATTTTGGACAAATCCAGGATGACATGAGCCGGCCCTTCCTCGACGCACTTACCCAGAACCTTTTGGAAGTTCGGCTCTGAAAACGCATCGAGCAGTCCAGTGAGTCGGAATAATTGGTAGTTACCTTTGACTTCGCGCGTGCCTCGCAGGCTAACCGTCAAATTGAGTGGCTCAGGAATGGCGTCCTCCTCTTATCGCTTCTGCCTTGAATCAACGCTTCAGTATAGGCTCTTTTCGGAGATTTTGTCCACTGAAACGGTAGGGGTCACGACGCGGTTTTTCGGGTTTCCCGCATCGTCTGGACGAACCGCTCGAACAGGTAATCGGCATCGTGAGGCCCGGGACTGGCTTCGGGGTGATACTGCACCGAAAACAGCGGTAACTGTTTGTGACGCAAACCGGCCACAGTGCGATCGTTGAGGTTGAGATGGGTCACTTCAATATCGGCCGCCAGCGAATCGGCGTCGATGGCGAAGCCGTGGTTTTGGCTAGTAATCTCTACCTGCTGCGTCAAACCGCAGGGTTGGTTGAGACCGCGATGGCCGAATTTGAGCTTAAAGGTTTCGGCCCCGATGGCCTGACCGAGAATTTGGTGTCCCATGCAAATGCCAAACATGGGTTTTTCGGCGTCGAGCAGGCGTTTGACTGTTTCCACGCCATCTTTCACCGCCGCCGGGTCTCCCGGTCCGTTGGACAGGAAGATGCCGTCGGGGTTGTATTTCAAAATCTCTTCAGGTGGGGTGTTGACGGGAACCACGATAACCCGACAACCGTAGCTGGCCAGACGACGCAGGATGTTCCGCTTGACGCCGAAATCGATCGCCACCACCGTATAAGTTTCGCCGTCCTCGGCCGATTTCGGCCGGAACTCCCAAATCGGATTCGTCGGTTCGCTCCACTCGTACACTTGGGAAGTGGTGACTTCCGGCACCAGGTTCAACCCCGCCATGCTGGGGGCTGCTTGCACTTGGGCCAGTAACTCATCGGGATCGAGAATTTCGCTGGAAACCGCACCGTTCATCGCCCCGGAGGAGCGAATTTTGCGAGTCAGAGCGCGGGTATCGATGCCGTAAATGCCGGGAATGCCATGTTGTTTGAGATAGTCGGGGAGAGATTGAGTCGATCGCCAGTTACTCGGACGCTGACAGATATTACGAGCGATCGCCGCTTTCGCATAAGGACGAGTCGACTCTTCATCTTCGGGATTCACGCCAACGTTCCCCAATTCCGGGTAAGTAAACGTAATTAACTGACCGCAGTAGCTCGGATCGGTCAACACCTCTTGATAGCCAGTCATTCCGGTGTTGAACACCACTTCGCCAATGGCCGTTCCCGTGGCTCCGAACGACCAGCCTTTGTAGTGAGTACCGTCGGCGAGAACGAGGATTGCGGGTTGAGCGCCTGAAATGGCCATGCGGGTAACGGATATATACGGATCGGCGCTATTATGCCACGTCTTGGCGGCCGGCGGTGCAGTGTCGTGTGAAGGTGCGATCGCATTCGGGGTAATGGGGTAATGGGGTGATGGGGTAATGGGGTGATGGGGTAATGGGGTGATGGGGTAATGGGGACAAGGAAGATACGCCTCATCTCATCATCCCCTCATCTCATCATCCCCTCATCTCATCATCCCCTCATCTCATCATCCCCTCATC
>NZ_JBNGCO010000100.1:0-17944 GCF_049974805.1 Baaleninema sp. | reverse complement strand
CAAACCGTGAGGTCTGGAGAATCGCCGCTCTTTTAAGGCGGCGAGTATGTCAATTCGTCTCTGTCTAGGATAGGAGATCTCGAAATGTAACGTTTTGCAACTTTGCCGTAAAAAGTGGGGGAAAAGTGGCGAGAGATTAGAGAGGGGCGATCGATCCTCACCCTGTACTCGCGGATGAAGATGATTTATGGGATTTATCAAATTTGTACTCGGACTCGTTGCTTATAGCGGAACCTTGCTGTTTGGGTTGTCTGCTGTCGTGTTGCTGTTCGACGGTACTCTCGAATTCACGAGCAAAGCCATGAGTACTCCCATCGCCTTTGGGATTGCTTTCGGATTTGCCAAACTTGGAAAATGGTTGATGAAGACGCCTCAACCGACGGTTGAACCGGCTCGATCGAATACGTCGCCGTCTTTGGATTCGGATTCGCTACAAGAGCTTTTTTATCAACTGGTTCGCACGAATAACGGTTCGATTACGGTGATGCGGTTTGCGATGGAAACAGGACTTTCGGGTAAAGATGCTCAGGCATATTTAGATGAGAAAGCCAAAGAGTTTAACGCGCACTACGATATCGACTCTCGCGGAAATATCACTTATCAATTTCCGGTGTAGCGTCGCATCTGAAAAGAGGGTAGACAGTAAAAAAATACTGTTATCACGCTGCTTTGTAGATTTTGTTTTTTCAGGAACGGACATGATTTGTAAGTTTTTTAAGTTTGCGATCGCCCTGACCTTAGCTTTGGGTTTAATATTTGGAGGAACGACGGAAGGAACGGCTTTCGCCCACTCGTTTTTCTCTCGCGACATTCATATTGAAACCCGCGATCGCCCCGAGCCAAAAGAGACGAAAGTGACGCCGCTAGAGTTTGCCCACCAAATACAAGTTCGTCTCAACAGCCATCGCGAACAAATTGGACGAAATGCGTTTTCGATCGTGCATCCTAACGGAAGTTACGATCGCACTGGCGCGATTTTGGTTGCGGAACGAGATGGTGGCGGCTGGGTGTTTGAAATTCCCATCCGCTGGCAACGGAAGTTAGGGTTTGTCTCTCGAAACCACATCACGCGAATCGATTGGGAGATTTACGAGGGACATCACGTGACGGCTCGCGTCGTTTACGACGATTCTCATTTTCCGCCAACTCACCTCGATCGACTCAACGATTATTTCCAAATGTTACTGTCGGAAAATACTTAATTTTTAAATCATCCAAAATTCAAAAAAATGAGTATAATTTAGGTCTTTCATATTTAAAGTCTTAAGCTTATTTTATTGATTTTATTTCGGTTAAAGCCCTTGCTATAGGAGGGCAAAATTGCGCAATAACCCGAGTATTCTTTACAAAAAATTATACCGTAATTTCCGAAATCCCTTTTATTTTTTAACAAAAAAAATCTCTAAAGTCTCCAAAGGGTCTTCAGAGATTATGGTTTAATCTGTTAATTTTAATACAAAATCCGCTTATCACCTCAAACTAAGAAGACCCTCCCAAAATCATTTGTCTTCTCATAAATTAAAATTCCAGAAAAGAGGCGGAAAGTTTTATCTTTTTCCTTTAGATACCCGTTTTTTCCTTGGAGTCTATTTTTACGAGTTTGAGATGCGCCCTAAATTCCCTTTAAGACGCACCAATTCAAATAAGTCGTTATTCTTCTGAAGATTCAGGATTTGAAGATTCGAGGGGTTTGATGTATACCACAAATTCGCGATTAATAAAATACTGCTGCTTGTTGTCGTCTTGCAGGCAAAAGTAAATCGGGTCTTGCCAAATCAGACAACCTGTCATTTGCTCGCCAAGGGTAGTTTTCAGTTCTAAGCGAGTTTTGTTTTTAACATACTCTTGAAAAAAACGAATGCTCGGGAGGGTCGTATCGAGATCGATCGCCATGATTTGCGCTCCTGTAATAACATATATAGACACCAGAAACCAAACGTATTCTACGACGAGGCCGGTCGTCGCGATCGCCAGAGCCGATGTAAATGCTTCGGCGAACTCGAGCGATCGATCCCGAAGCGATTCCCCAACTTCAGCAAGATCCTGACATCCACGATGGCTATCGAATTCACCAAATATCACGGTTTAGGCAACGATTTCATCCTCATCGACAACCGCCACCAATCCGCACCCGTTCTGACTCCCCAAGACGCCGAACGCTTCTGTCACCGCAATTTCGGCATCGGTGCAGACGGCGTGATTTTCGTACTTCCCGGCGTCGGCGAGACCGATTACAGCATGCGGATTTTCAACTCCGACGGGTCCGAACCGGAAATGTGCGGAAACGGAATTCGCTGTTTTACTCAGTTCGTGGCGGAACTCGACGGCGATCGAGCCAAGGGACGGTACCGCGTTCACACCCTGGCAGGGGTCATTACCCCCCAACGGCAGACGGACGGACGGGTTAAAGTGGATATGGGTCAACCGCGCCTTCTGGCTGGAGAAATTCCCACGACTTTAGCCGCAGAAACGGAAAAAGTGGTCGATCGACCCCTCGAGGTGGGCGATCAAACCTGGTCCGTTACCTGCGTCAGTATGGGAAATCCCCATTGCGTGACCTTCGTAGACGATGCCGACGCCATCCCCCTGGCACAACTCGGACCCAAATTCGAGCGCCATCCGGCATTTCCCCAACGTATCAATACGGAGTTCATCGAAGTGAAAAGCTCGAATACCGTAAAAATGCGGGTGTGGGAACGGGGGGCAGGTGCTACGCTGGCCTGTGGGACGGGTGCTTGTGCCTCCGTCGTCGCAGGCGTACTGACCCAACGTTGCGATCGACAAACGACGGTGGAACTTCCGGGCGGCCTGCTAGAAATCGAGTGGTCGCCAGAAAACGGGCGCGTTTACATGACAGGCGCTGCCGAGCGCGTGTTTGCCGGTCGCCTCGGGTAATTCAATCCCGTCGCCACCAAGGTTTCGCATAACGTTTCACGCAACGTTTCACGCAACGTTGGACGCAACGTTTCACGCAACGTTTCACAATCTTTAACAGCAACGCACAGAGGACAATCGATGGGTGGAGGCATTTATCTGATTCAGGACGACGAGCAGTTGGTCGAGATGTCAGAACAATCCTACGAATCCGAAGAACAACTGCAAGAACTTCTCGAAACCTATCCCAACCTACTGGCTGGGGATCAAATCGATACGGCACTCCCCCGTCATTGGTTGCTGGTGAAACGGGAAACTCCGATTCCTTCGGAAGAAGACGGAACCGCTCGCTGGTCGATCGATCGCCTGTTTATCGACCAAAACGCCATTCCCACCCTGGTGGAAGTGCGACGGGTGGAAAACAGCCGCGTGCGACAGGAAATCATCGGGCAAATGCTCGACTACGCCGCCAACGCCAGTATCTACTGGCCCGTCGATACCATCGTCTCGCAGTTTGAAACCAACTGTCGGGAACTCGGCCGCGACCCGGAACAGGTGTTTGAAGAGTTCCTAGGAACAGAAGCCAACGAAGAGCGGTTTTGGCAAAAGGTGAAAACCCACCTGCAAGCGGGGAAACTGCGTTTGGTCTTCGTCGCCGACATCATCCCCTCGGAACTGCGGCGAGTGGTGGAATTCCTCAACGAACAGGTCGATCCGGCTGAAGTACTGGCCATCGAACTGAAACAATACACCGATCGCGAACCGGACAACCTGCGGATGCTGGTGCCTCGCGTTCTCGGACAAACAGCAGAAGCTCGTTTGAAAAAGTCCAGCGCCACGCGAGAACGGCGCCGTTGGGACGAAACCTCGTTTTTCCAAGAATTCGAGGCGCGTCGAGGACGGGAAGAAGCCAAAATCGCCGGAAAAATTTACGAGTGGGCCATGGATATGACCCCAAAAGTGGAAGTGCAATGGGGGAAAGGGGACAATTTCGGCGGTTTCGTGGTGTCGCTTCCCGGCCGTCACGGCAAACCCGCCCGAGATTTGTTTAACGTGGGCATTTGGGGCGGTTTAGAAATTTCCTCCCAAAGCTATGGTTCCCGTCCGCCCTTCAACGACCCGGAAAAGTGGAACGAACTGCGATCGAAATTCAGTTCCATCGGCATGGCACTCCCGACCAACCCCACGGAAACCCGTTTTCCCAATCTCCGCCTATCCGCCATGCAAGACGAGTTAACGTTAGAACAAGTCTTACAAACCTTCGCTTGGGTGGTGGAAGTCATTGACGATTGACAACTGACCACTGATAGTTTCTCCCCCTCTCCCCCTCTCATCATCCCATCATCCCCCCCTAGGGCAACTCCTCCAAACGGGCGTTCAAGCCGTTATCGAGGAGTTGTTGTAATACCCGTTCGGCGCGATCGCGACTGCGAAAGGCGCCGGCTTGGGTGAGGCTGCCGTCGGAACGGCGCACGGTGAAGGCGTCGGGAACCACTAGCCGCACGAGGCTGGCTTCGGTGCTGTTGCGGGGGGCGACGAAAATGCGGTAACGCAAGCGAGACGCCACTAAGTCGTCGGTGTAGGCTGGCGGTGGCGGTGGCGCACCGGGAACGAAGGAAATAACTTCGGTGGAGGGTAAGGGTAAATCGCCGCGATCGCCGATGGGGGGATTGGAATCGGGAACGGGTAGCGGCGGCAGGGTTCCCGGTACAAACTGGGGAATTAAACTGGAGCGATCGCCCCCCCGATAGGCAATTTGCGGTTTGTTGTTGAGGCGAGGGCGACTGGCGGCACTCATGCGAAACGCTTGACGGTTGCCCCACGCCACCACGGGAACGCCCTCGGAATTTCCCAGAGAACCTCCCGCGATCGGGGGTCGATCGATCCAGGTCTCCACGGCCGTCACCTCGTTCTGCATTAAATTATTTTGTAACACTGGGTTGCCGCCGGCCGTCACAGCGATGTCCCGTCCGCCGTTGCCCAAAAAGCGACTGTTGACCACCCACGGACGACCGGATTCGACCCAGATGCCGTGACCCTCGGGATTGCTGACCGTGACGCCGTTGAGTCCCGCCCCATCTGCGCCGACGATCGCCACCCGCTGCGTTCCCGAAGACGTAGCAACCGTTCCGCCGCCGAGAATGACGACGTGGCGTCCCTGTTCCTCGGGATTGCCGTACAGCGTCACCCCCGATTTCAGGCGAATCGGAAAGATTTCACCGCTGCGGGTGCTGTAAGTGCCTCGGCTGAGTATAATTACGGTATTTGGCTGCGCGACGGCGAGAGCGCGGGTAATGGTGCCGAAGGGGGCTTCGGCACTGCCGGACTCGGTGCGATCGCTCCCGCGAACGGGATCGACGTACAACAGGCGCGTTTGGGAAGAATCGGCAACCGTCGAACTCAGTCGATCGATCGGCTGTGCCATCGACTGAGCCAGTGCCGACGGTGCCAGGGTGAACTCCCACCACAGCACCAACCCCACCGCGACACCGGAACCGAGACGGCCGAACCGACTGGCCACTCGCAGGAGAGACAGGAGGAACCTAAACTGCATGGACGAACTCCAAAATGTGAGGAAACCAACGTCGTACTAACGACGTGCAGATGCTCCCGCTACGGCAGTACCCATCAAAATCGGTTTTATGAACGTTCGCGAAATCCAAGATCCAAACGTCATCGAGGGAGAAGTGTTCGAGGAGGAACGACACGGCGCCAAACCCTTTGTTCCGGCGGCCGTTTGCCGCATTTTAGACGCCAACCTCGATCGCGCCAGAGAAGGATTGAGAATCGTCGAAGAATGGTGTCGTTTCGGCTTGAACGACGCTCGCTTGACGGATACCTGCAAAGGGTTGCGCCAGGAACTCGCACGCTGGCACGACTCGACGCTTCGAGCGGCGCGAAACACCCCAGAGGACCCCGGAACGGAACTGACCCATCCTCGGGAAGCTCGACGCGCTACCGTCGAAGAGGTGTTGCAAGCCAACCTCTGCCGCGTGGAAGAGGCGCTGCGCGTCCTCGAGGAATACGGGAAACTCTATCGCCCGGACTTGGGGGCAGCGTGCAAACAGATGCGCTACCAAGTTTATACCTTAGAAAGTCGGTTTTTGGCGTACCGACGCCAGCAGGCACTCGAACAGTCTCGGTTATACTTCGTTACCTCCCCTTCTGACAATTTATTCGAGGTGGTGGAAGCGGCGTTGCAAGGGGGCTTGTCGCTGGTGCAGTACCGCGATAAGAACGCTGACGACGTGACGCGCCTGCAAACCGCTCAGAAACTCAAACAGCTTTGTCATCGATACGGGGCGCTGTTTTTGATGAACGATCGCGTCGATTTAGCCTTGGCGGTGGAAGCCGATGGCGTACATTTGGGACAGAAAGACGTTCCGGTGGCGTTGGCGCGGCAGTTGTTGGGATCTCAGCGGATTGTGGGTCGATCGACCACGAACCCCGACGAAATGCGCCGCGCCCTCGATGAAGGGGTAGACTATATCGGCGTCGGGCCGGTGTACGCCACGCCCACCAAACCGGGACGGGCAGCAGCAGGCTTGGATTACGTGCGGTACGCCGCCGAACACTGTCCGATTCCCTGGTTCGCCATCGGTGGCATCGATATGAACAACATCGGCGATGTTTTCACCGCTGGCGCCGACCGTGTGGCCGTAGTGCGAGCGATCGCCCAGGCAGAACAACCCACCCTCGTCACCCAATATTTCCTCTCTCAACTGGCTTGGGTCGAACGGATGCGCGATGTAAACGACGATTGAATTTGCGTGAAATCGTTGTTTTTAAAAATATTTAGGCTGCTATGTTTTTTGGTAAAAACATAATTTTGCGGTCATTGAGTGCTTTGCAAAAATTACAATCACAATATACAAATCTCCACAAAAGCAGAATCTAAACCTCCCAAACGAACGATAAAGGCTACTTTATGGATATTCACGTCAAAGTCAACGGTGAATTAAAAACCTGCAAAGAAGGTTTATCACTTCCCAACTTTCTAACAGAAATCGGCTTAAATCCTCGCCTCATTGCCGTCGAATACAACGGCGAAATTCTACACCGCCAATACTGGGAATCTACCCAACTCCAAGAGGGCGATCGCCTAGAAATCGTCACCATCGTCGGCGGCGGAATGTCGTAGAGTGCCGTGGGACGCCAAGCGGGAGATAATGGGATGATGGGATAGGGATAACTTCTCTAAATTGTTAAGAAATGCAAAGAAAATATTAAGAAATGCAACAAGGCATTAGGATTGTTGTGATAGGATAATCCCGAGATACGTAGCATAGAGGACGACTTCATGCCTTACACCGAAGAAGACGGCGGCCGTTTGAATAACTTCGCGGTAGAACCCAAGATGTATGCCGCAGAACCGCCAACGAAGAAAGAACAACGGAATTACATCATTTTTGGCGCTTTAGCGGCTGCCCTCGTCGCAGGAGTGGTTGCAGTCGCCATTGCCGCATCTAACGTCAGCTAAGTTTTTTTAGAACTTTTTCAACAACTGAATCGTTGTATTCGCAATTTTTCAACCGGGCGAAACCCCTTCACCGACGAGCATTTTAGGCGAACGGGCGCGTTTCGTCCGGTTGATGCTGTTTCGGCGTCGCGTACTTAGAAATCGCCAGCCACGCCCGTAAAATTTCCGCCACGCTACAGGCATAAGCGATACAGCCTCGGGGTGTCATGGGGGCATCGCCATCGAAAATTTCGCTGATATAGCCGACACCTGCCGTTTTTAGGTGGTTGGCGAAGGGAGACAGCAACGCCATCGCTTCGGCGACATCGCCGTTGACGCGCAAATGGGCGATCGAAAACGCCCCCATCCACCACGCCCAGACCGTACCTTGATGGTAGGCGAGATCCCGTTGGGTGGCATCTCCGCCGTACCGACTGCGGTACTTAGTATCGTCGGGAGAGAGCGATCGCAACCCGTGAGAGGTGAGTAACAGATGGCTACAAGCTTCAACGATAGCTTTTTGGCGATCGATCGTCAGAGGACTCACCGGAAGCGACACCGCCAGCAATTGGTTGGGGCGTAAAGTAGCGTCGTCGCCGTCGGGAGTATCCAGAACATCGTAACAGCATCCCAAACTGGGATTCCAAAACCGCTGAAATCCCCGATATGCCCGATTCGCCAAGCTCTCGTACTCCTGCGTCGGTTTGTCCAACGCAGCGGCGAACTGCCCCATACTCAAGAGAGCATTGTACCAGAGGGCGTTGACTTCAATAGGTTTGCCCGCCCGAGGCGTCACCACCCACTGGCCGATTTTGGCATCCATCCAAGTGAGTTGGCTGTCTGGCGTACCTTCGGCGATGAGTCCATCTGCGGTATCGAGATGAATGCCGTAATCCGTCCCTCCACAGTAGCAGGCGATCGCTTCGGCCAGCGTCGGGAAAATTTGCCCCAAAAAGTGGAGATCGCCCGTCGCCGCAAAATACAGTCGCACCGCCTCGATATACCACAGCGTCGCATCTACCGTATTGTACGCCGGTAAATTATAAGTAGAATTCCGGGCTAAATTCGCCACAGACTCACTACCCTCATCGGGGAAGAAATTCGGTAACAAGCCGTTTCGGAAAAAGCGGGCGTAAGTCAACAAAATCGACTTCGCCACCTCCGGGCGTCCTGTCGCCAGCGTCAACCCCGGCAGACTCGCCAGCGTCCAGCGTCCCCAATCCCCGAACCAGGGATATCCCGCCAAAACTGTAGTTCCCAAACTGCCATCTTCAAGGGGACGACGCACGAGAAAAGCATCAGCGGCGAGGACGAGTTGTTGAACCCAACCAGGGGCGCCCTCAGTTTTCAATCCCGGCGTATCGTGCCAGGATTCGAGTAACTGACGTTCGTAGCGATGGCGTCGGGTCAGGGCAGTTTTGCCGTCGAGAGAGGCGTGGGCTTCGGTACTGGCGACGATGGTGAGAGATTCGCCGGGTTCGAGGGAAACTTTCAGCGTCGCGGCGTGCAGGTGGTCTTCGTAATCTCCGGTTTTGCGGTATTGTTCCAGGGTGAGATCGAATCCAGCATACCAGTTATAGCGTTCCGTCATCGAACCGCGATCGCACAGGAGATAAAAGGGTTGAGCGTCTTCCGAGGCGGTGAATTGAAGGCCGCGATCGCAGGATTCGATTTGCCAGTCTTCTCCAGTGGCGTAGCCGTGGTGACTGCGGTAGTTGACGAGGGCTTTGACCGATAAATTGAGCGATCAACTGGCGCGACGGAGGGTATAACAGACGTAAGTTGTATTTTCCCCCCGTTCCATCCAAATCCGCTTTTCCAGCAACGCCTCGCCACAAGCAAACGTCCAAACCGGAGTCGTACCTTCGAGTCGAAAACTTTCGATATTGCGGTAGCCGTGGGGGGCAACCGTTCCGTCCGCCCAGCGATTAGTGTAGAGAGAATAGGATTTACTGTTGTACTGGGCAGTTTCGTCCAGTTTGGCCACCATCAAGCGACGCTTGGCAGGAGGATCGAGGGCAGCCACGAGGATACCGTGATAGTGTCGCGTCAGCAATCCGGCGACAGTTCCCGAAGCATAGCCGCCGATACCGTTCGTGACCAGCCATTCCCGCTGTTGAACGGTGTTTAACTCGCCGCAGATTTCCCGCCCGAATTGGATGACCATGCCGATTCTGTTGAGTTTGAATTTTTTTTGATTGTGACATGGCACGAACCGGGGCGGACAGTTTGGGGAGATTCAAACCGCCGCCACGGGGAGTTAGGGGGTCGTCTCCTCCGGCGGTTCCCCATCGTCAAACACTTCGGAAATGTCGATATGCAGGCGTTCTTGGATGAGTTGTTCGGCGCGATCGGGGTTTTGATAGATCAGTTCGAGAAATTGCAGGGGTTCGACACCACACGCCCGAGCGTAGAAACCCACTTCACCCATAATACGAGCTTCTGATTGTCGAAGGTACATAGAGAGACAGTGGTGCGCTTGCGTCGTCCGGTTTCGTTTAGTTCGGAAGAAGGCGAGGGCGCTCAGCATCCGATCTTCGTAGGGGGCGAGGGGGTTGAGATCGAGCGGTTTGGGAATTCGGTCGGACATTCGGAACGGTTGGGAGGCAACCTGTCTATTGTGCCGTATGGGGCGTTTTTTGTCTTGAGTTTTGTGGCTCTAAAAACCGTAGGTTAGGTGGAGGAACGAAACCCAACTGACCCACAGGTCAAGATCGATAACCCTGTGCTAAAAACTATAGCGACTGTCTTGATTGTCAAGGGGGATGTGAGTCCCCACATAATTAATCGTCCAAGTCAAGTCGGGTCGCCAGAAATAAAAAAAGACAGCACAATCCTCGGCGGTAAAAAACTCGAAAAACTCGAGCCATTACTGCCTAAACCGTGAAATAAAAATTAAACGTTCTTAAGAGTAAGCGGCTCCTTCAAGTGAGTTTTCCCAAGAGTGATTCTCTCGACCCATCGCGTTCAAAACAACTAAGATTTTACAGACACAAACCGTCAAAGCTAATTTTTGGGCTTTACCCTTTTTGAGCCAGCGTTTGTAAAAGACTTTGATGACCGGATTGTGTCGCATCGCGACGACTGCCCCCACATAAAGAATCGCCCGAACCGCTACACGACCGCCTTGAATGTTTCCCTGTCCTTTGTGTTTGCCACTGTCATAATTCAGGGGCGCTACACCGACTAAGCGATAAATTTTCTTGGCGGTGATTTGACCGAGTTCGGGCAAATCTGAAACCCATGTTGTCGAAATCACTTGACCGATGCCCGGCATGGTTTTGAGAAGTTCGACTTTCTCAGTCCATTCGCCACAGTTTTGAGGCAATTTCTCGATTTCTCGGTTGAGTTTTTCGAGGGTCTTCGGAGATTATGGTGTAATTTGTAAATTAGTTGGGTAAGTTGGGTGTAGCGCCAGCGAAACCCAACAGCAGTAAGCTTTATTGTGTCTCGTTGGGTTTCGTCAATCAAATCCAGCCACAATAGAGTAATATTTTAGAAAAGTTTAGAAAAGTTTAGAAAATTGGTATACTATGTACCAATTCATTACCTCAATAATTCGTTAATTTTATTCCAAAAATACCAAAACTCAAAACACAAAAACATGCTTATCTTTGCAGATAAAAAACAAAAAACACTAAAATTTTTTGATTAAAAATTGGGTTGTAACGATAATAACTCTCCGGGTTGATAATTATGCGTAATCCGACCCGCACCCCGTAAAATCCGAAAATAATTGCGGGCAACCTCGCCGCCTTGGGGCGATAACTCATCAATACCAATACCGTTACGTCCGAATTCTCGTCCCGAACTGTGAACGTATCGATTTTTTCCCAAATACAACCCCACGTGATTGGCTTTCTGAGGCGTTCCAAAAAACACCAAATCCCCCGCTTGCAAAGCTTCGATCGAAATCGGTTCGACGAAGGCTTCCTGTAAATACGCATCCCGAGGCAGCCAAATTCCCACCGACGCAAACGCCGCCTGCATCAACCCCGAACAATCGTAATTGGGTCCTATCGTTCCCCCCCACAAATAAAGCTCATGTTCCGCCATCGCGCGGTGAGTAAACTCGATAACCTGGGGAATCGCCGCGCGAATTTCCGCTTGGCTGAGGTCGAGGGGAGAATAGGAAGTTTCCGCCCGTTGCAAGTGGCGCACCGCCTCCGGTTTTATCCATCCCGGATAATCGTCCTCGCACAAGCGCACCAACACCGCAGGCGTCTTCTCAGACGGCAGTGATACAATTCGCAAGTGTCGCCCCGTCGCCGCTTGGGTTGCCAAGGCTTCGCAGCTTGGGGAATCGTAGAGGTCGATCGCTGCTAAGCTACGATATTCAGCCGCCCGATTCAATTCGACCATTTCGATACTGACTTTCAAGACTAACTTCGATACTGACTGGAAACTTGACGATGACGTTTTTTAGAAAAGACGATCGACTGCAAGAGTACGGCGATCGCATTTTACAAGCGACCTGGGACGCTTTTCCCAAACTCTCCGAAAACCAAATCGCCCTGACCTGGATTCCCTACGACCCCCCGATCGCCGTCAACACCGGAGGCGCCCTCAGCGCCGCCGAATTTTGGAAGTACCAACCCCGAGGCTTTCACTATCGCGGCGTCGAACGCATCTATCCGGCCAGTGTTGTCAAACTATTTTATCTAGTGGCGGTGTACGAGTGGTTAGAAAAAGGCATGGTACAACCGTCCTCCGAACTCGAACGCGCCCTGCGGGATTCGATCGTCGATTCGAGTAACGACGCTACCAGTTTAGTCGTTGACGTTCTCACTGGCACCACCAGCGGACCGGAACTGCCTCCGGGCCCCTTTGAAACCTGGAAAATGCAGCGAAACCTCGTCAACCGCTATTTTCAGTCCTTGGGATGGCCGGAACTCGAGACCATCAACGTCAACCAAAAAACTTGGTGTGACGGGGCTTACGGTCGAGAACGGGCGTTTCTCGGCACCATGATGGAAAACCGCAATATGCTGACCACCAACGCCACGGCTCGCCTGGTTCACAGTATTATTGGCGGCGTCGCTGTCTCCTCCCAAGCGTCGCAGCAGATGATGGGGTTAATGAAACGCAGCCTCGACCCCACCGATTTAGCCGCCGACCCAGAAAACCAAGTCACGGGCTTTCTCGGGGACGGATTGCCCCTCGATACGGGCGTTTGGTCGAAAGCGGGGTTAATGAGTCGCGCGCGTCACGATGCGGCGTATATCGAGTTATCGGACGCCCGACCTTATCTATTAGTGGTCTTTACCGAAGGTCCCGAACCCAGTCGCAACGAGAAGCTATTACCGTTCGTTTCCCAGCAAGTCGCCCAAGCCATGCGGGAGTTGAGTCAGGAGACGTGAGGTGATGGTGCGATCGGGATGATGGGATGATGGTGCGTGACGATTGCTCGGTATAACAATTCACACCCGATTTTTCAAGTCACGCACCCTACGAAAACTGTTCCCTGTTCCCTGTTCCCTGCTCACTGTTTGCTGTTCGCTGTTCACTGCAAAAAGCCCCGGTTTCTCGAGGAAACCAGGGCTTTTATCAGGACGGAGAGAGAGGGATTCGAACCCTCGGTACGGCCTGAACCGTACAACAGATTAGCAATCTGCCGCTTTCGACCACTCAGCCACCTCTCCATGGCTTCAGGATATATACTATAGCACAGAAATTTTCTCCGTAAACCACCTGGAGAAGTTTTTTTTCGCAAGGGGGCGAATTCCTTGTGCTTTAGGGGGTTGAGGCGTTGAAGCGAACGCGAGATGGCGCCAACGCCTCGAGACTTGACTGGCTAGAACCGTTCGGATTCGGGGGCAGGTTTGTTCACCCCAGCCCCGGGTTCGACGAGGAAGCGGTTGTCGTCGCTGTTATTTTGATAGATACACTGAACTCTCGGATTGTTGTTCAGGTCTCCTGTAAAGCCAAAGGTGTTGAGGCGGTTTTTACAGTCGCGCACCTCTTCTGAGGTGACGGCTTTCATCCGTTCGAGAACTGACCAGTTGTTGCTGCGGACGACGCATCCGGGTTCCATACTCGGCTGCGCCATGTAGACGTTGAAGGGGTTGAGGGTCACGTAGGCGCGACTTTCGACGACCATGGCGCTGGCGCCGTATTGGACGCAGACTTCGGGGTTGGGGGCGCTGCGATCGAGAAATTCGCGCGAGG
Source organism: Baaleninema sp. (assembly GCF_049974805.1). Classification (NCBI taxonomy): domain Bacteria; kingdom Bacillati; phylum Cyanobacteriota; class Cyanophyceae; order Oscillatoriales; family Oscillatoriaceae; genus Baaleninema; species Baaleninema sp. Next base: position 4,443 of record NZ_JBNGCO010000100.1, on the reverse strand, counting down.
CGACGTTCTGGGCGTTGACGTTGGTGGTGGAACTAAACGCAATCCCGACCCCTACGCCGAGAACGAACACGCCGCCGATCAGGGCGAGTAGAGTGTAGTTAAATGCAGATGTGGATTTGCGTTTCATTTTCTGTTTGGCGTCGCCTCCAAAGGAATCCGGTGAGGTGAGTTTACCCTAGACTGAAATTGATGTTAATTAATTTAACGTGCCGACTCGGGAACCGCCATCGGGTTGCAATCGGTCGGATATTTCTAGTTTAATCGTCGATCGAGGAACGCGACCGAACTCTCAACCGAACTCTTCTAAGATGCGATCGCGGGGCGTCTCTCCCGATACAGCATCTATATTACTGGAGAGTGATACAATAAACCGATATCCAACCAAAGGATCGCTTAGGATATGAATCTTTCCCCCCTTGCACTCTTGGCTTTTGCGGCAGCGTCCCCCAACGCGACTGTCCCCGAAAGACCGGAAGTCGCGATTCAACTGCCCGATAACTGCCAGATCGTCGAGTTAACTCCGGCACAAACCGGACGGGCGAGTAGTATTTTCGTTTGTGCGCCGGAATCGACTGATGGTCCGGCGCCGGTTTTGGGGAACAATATCGAAATTCCCGAACTTCAGGAAACGGTGGAGTTCGCGGATTTGGGCGATCGCTGGGAACGTCCTTACATTGAAGCGTTAGCGAGACAAGGGATTATTCCCGCTGCTGAAGACGGGAAATTCAATCCCGACGCCCCGATGACGGAAGCGGAGTTTCAAGCGTGGCTGGAAAAAAGCGTGGAAGCCCGCGACGCCATGAATGGAGACGCCGTAGAAGAGACGGAGGAGGGGAAGGAGGAGAAGCCGTCGGTTCGTTTGGCGCAGTTTGGTAAAACCCTGTTGGGGAAAGTCAACGAGAAGGAGGAAAAACCGCAAGCGGTGGCCTCTCGTTTAGAAGTGGTGGTGTCTCTGGCGGAGAATTTGGGACTGTCTCTGACGCCGGAACAGAAGGAAAATGCGAAGTTGGAATTGCGGGATCTCGATCGAATTCCGGAAGAAGCCCGAGAGCAAGTTTTGGCGGCGATCGAACAGGAAATCATCGTCCCCGATCCCGAAAATCCAGCACTTTATCCGAATTTTGCAGCAACGCGGGCGGACGTGGCGGTGTTGCTGTACAAAACGATGGTGAAAGGGGGCGGACTGGCACCGATCGCCATCGATTCTAAGGGATCGATCGCCAATGCGGAGATCGATCGCGATCCCAACGCCCAACCCCTGAACTCCCCCGTCGCCACCCCCGACTTAATTACGCAACTGTTCGCTAACTCCAACACCCCCGGAACCATCGCCCTGGGAATGGCGGAAGGAACCCGTACCGTAGACGGCGGAAAAACCTCCGCTTACTGGGGTCACACCGATCCCGGAAACGGAAAACGCAACATGGGAACCTTCAGTTTCCAACATGGGGCGCGGACGCCGGAAGAAGCTGATTTCCTGCAACTGCAACGGCTTTATCAATTCACCGCCGCTTTACAGGATTACGCCCTGGCCAACAACATGAATTTGTCGGTGATGGAGTTAGTCGCCGGAATCGACTTAGCCAACCAAGCCCCCCTCGCCGCGCAGCATTATCTGGCGAACCTGCAACAGCTTAAAGCGCGTGGGTTCACGGGAATGGAAGCGATTTTCGAGGCGCGGGCGTACAGTTACATTAACCCCGCTACAGGACGTTTGGAAGCCTCCGGTTTCCGCAATAACTGGGCGTGGTTGCGCTACGACCAAGCGCGACGTTTGGCCGCGATTCAGTACGCTTTGGATTACTACGGTATCCGTTAGGTTGAAAGTTGATGAGGTGAGGTGATGATGAGGTGATGAGATATAGAGAGTTCTCATCACCCGGTCATCCGGTCATCTCATCACCTCAACCCGTCCCATTAACTCCGTAATTCAACCTTGAACTTCTTCGCAACGGAATTGCGGACTTTTTGATGGGCGTCGTCAATTTCCTTGTCCTTCAAAGTTCGATCGATCGCCCGATACACCAACCGAAACGCCAAACTTCGCTGTCCTTCCGGTACGTTTTCGCCGCGATACTCGTCGAACAGTTCCACAGATTCGAGGAGTTTACCCCCCGCCTTACTCATCACTTTTTCCAAATCGAACACCGACACCGAAACCGGGGCGAAAAACGCCAAATCGCGATCGCTGGCTGGGAACGTCGAAAACGCTTTAAATTTAGGAACCTGCGTCGAAGGTAACGCTTCGAGTAACAAACTCAGTTCCAACTCAAAAACATACACCTCGTCCGGTAACTCCCGTTCCTGACGCAGTTGCGGGTGAAGCTGTCCGAAGCGTCCCAACTGACGCCCCCGCAACCACAGCGACGCCGTGCGTCCGGGGTGTAACCGTTCGTCGCTGCTGTCGGGGCGATACTGCACCTCGAGGCTGAGGCGATCGAACACACTCTGCAAAACCCCTTTGGCCTCGAACCAATCCATCGGTTCTTCTTTCCCCGAAGTCGTCCAGCGTCCCATCGTGGGGTCGCCGCCGAGAATCCCCGCCACCAGGTCTTTTTCCCGATACTCCTCCCCTTCTTTCCAGAAGACGCGGCCGGTTTCAAAGCCGTTAAGGGCGCCGTTTCCCTGTTTCAAGTTGTACTCGAAAGCATCGATTAACGCCGGAAGCAGTTCCGTCCGCAGGGCAGAATATTCCGCAAACAGGGGATTTCCCAGCTTGATTTGACGGTCTTGACTGGGTTTGACGAGGGAGTAGTGAATCAACTCCGTCAATCCCGCCGCCCGGAACGCTTCCCGCAGTTGTCCCGTCAGGGCGAATTCCGGGGACAGTTGCCCTAACGCCCCTTGTTTGGGCAGAGTTTCGCAGAAATTATCGTAACCGTAGAGACGGGCGATTTCTTCAATGAGGTCGATTTCCCGTTCGATGTCCCGAGAACGGTAGGGCGGAACTTTCACGTTCCAAACGCCTTTGGTATTCGTTTCCGTCACCTCGAAACTCAAATCTTCGAGAATGCGTTTCATATCGGCTTCGGGGAGGTCGCCGATACTGTCGCCGAGTCGAACGTCTCCAAGAACCTGACGGACGCGATCGCACCTCAGTTGAATCGTACTCGACAACTCCGGCCGCGTATCGGCGATCGCCTGCGTCACCGGGGTTCCCCCCGCCAGTTCGCAAATTAAGGAAATCGCCCGCTGACAGGCCACTTCCAACTCGGCGAAATTGACGCCCCGTTCGTACCGAGACGAAGATTCGCTGCGGAGAGATTGACTGCGGGACGATCGACGGACAACCACAGGATCGAACAACGCCGCTTCGAGGACGAGGTTGGTGGTTCCCTCGTGGACTTCGCTTTCCTCGCCCCCCATGACGCCGCCGAGGGCGATGGGTTTGTCATTGGCGGTAATGACTAACGCCTGTTGGCTGAGTTTGCGTTCTTGTCCGTCGAGGGTGGTGAGGGGTTCGTCGGTTTTGGCGAAACGCACGCCGATGGTGAGGTCGTCGCTTCCCGTGAGGCGTTGCAGGCGATCGCGATCGAAAGCGTGCAGCGGTTGACCCCACTCCAACATCACGTAATTGGTGATATCCACCACATTATTAATCGGACGCACGCCAGCCGCTTCCAAGCGTTGTTTCAACCAAGCCGGAGAGGGGGCGATTTTCACCCCTTCAATAACCGTACCGATGTAGGTGGGGCAGGCGTTGCTGTCGGCGACATCCAATTTCAGTCGATCGTTGCTGGGAACGTTCGCCGCTTCCGGGTGAGGTAACTTCAACTGAACCCCCGTCAACGCGGCCACTTCTCGCGCCACGCCCACCATACTCAGGGCGTCAGCCCGGTTCGCCGTCGCCGTGAGGTCGAGAACCGTGTCGTCCAATCCCAGGAAGGGGCGGGCGTCGTCCCCGATTTTCGCGTCGAGTTCGGCGACGTCCCCTTCTCCGAAAACGTGAATGCCTTCGGATTCCTTTGCCAGTCCCACTTCTTCGAGAGAACAGATCATGCCGTTAGAGGGAACGCCCCGCAGCTTGGCGGGTTTGATTTTCAAGTCTACTTGCGGAAGAACCGTTCCGACGGTAGCCACGGGGACGTAGAGATCGGCTTTCGCGTTGGGCGCACCGCAGACGATTTGTTGAGTTTCGTCGGTGCCGATATTGACTTGGCACACGCGCAGTTTGTCGGCGTTGGGGTGAGGTTCGATGCCGACGATTTTTCCGAGAACCACGCCCTCAGCCCAAGTTCGGCGATCTTCGATGTCTTCGACTTCAAAGCCGGCCATGGTGAGACGGTGGGCCAGGTCTTCGGCGGACAGATCGATGTTTACGAGTTCCCGCAACCAGTTGAGTGAGATACGCACGGTTGATGCCTTGTTCGACGGATGTGTTTAGCCTGACTATTTTACCCTGTGGGTCGGGTTTCGGGAGGGGGGCGATCGCGTGAGGTTCGC
>NZ_JBNGCO010000099.1:0-17955 GCF_049974805.1 Baaleninema sp. | reverse complement strand
GGAAACAACGACTTTATTGGAGCTGGCTCGAGATTTAATCGGACGGGCAAAATACGATATTGCGTTAGCGAGCCCTGTTGTTTTTAATTTATCGTCTTGGTCAAACAAACAACAGAACTTCGATCGATGGTTGGTTTCGGAACTGAATAGCAAATATCAAGTTGGCAAAGAAACGGCGAAAACTTGGGTAAAAGAGCAAAAGCTGTTGTTGCTCCTTGACGGTTTAGATGAAGTCACGTTAAACAGTCGCGAAGCCTGCGTTGATGCTATCAATGAGTTTTGTCAGAAATACGGACAAACTGAACTGGTGGTTTGTAGTCGGATTCGGGATTACCAAGCCCTCAACCACCACTTTAAGCTACAGGGAGCCATTTGTTTGCAGCAGTTGACCTTAGAGCAAGTACTCTAGTACTTTAAAAATTCGAGTGTTGGTTCTGGCGAATTCTTTGATTGGTATGCTGTCAGCTTTTTGGCTGTTCGGCGTCAATATAATTTTGAGTCAGCCAATTGATGAAATGGAAAAATGCCTGGACTCCATTTCTCAATCGCAAGATTCCCAAAAGACAGGATTGAGTTCCGCTGAGTTAGAATTCCAACAATTATCAATTCGCCGGGGGAAAGACTTAAAAGAGAATGAATTTAACTAGGAAGAACAGGAATGTGAAGAGATTGAAAAGTTCCTAGAAAGATATATCGAGGAGCTTTCAAACAAGACGTCATACGATCCTTTCTCAATTCCTAAGCCACTTCAAGAATATTTAGAGCTTCAGCAAGATAGTATATCCCAACTCAGCGCGTTACTCCCTCAAATTCAAGTTGATCGCAGGGTGAGATTTCCTTATGTAGAAGCCGAGGGTATCGATTTGAATTGGCAGGATTTTGAGGCGCAGGTTACAGCCATTAATATCTTAATCGTACAAGCCATGCAACAAGATGACTCCGGACAAAGCGAACTAGCTTTTACGACACTTGAAACCGCCTGGACGATCGGGCGATTGATGGCTAGTTGTTCTACGCCAAGACAGTATCTCAAGATGTTGGATGTCAATTTACAGTTTGCTCAAGCACTTCGGCATATGGAGAATATGCCTGACAATTGGCAAGCTACATTCAACCTCGATCGACAAGCACAGATCGAACAATTTGAAGCTTTGGCTCTCGACTTGTTTTCGGCGAATTCCTATGAGGACGTTGTGGATTCTCCGGATCGGATCTCCCCGATGGAGCGGTTGTTGTGGACGTTTCCCAAACACTGTTTCCCAAAAACTATTTTAAATGGGTGGCAGCGGATATGTGGATGGTCTCATCACGAGATAAACAATCCGGCGGCTGCAAGTTCGACCGAGCGGGATCGATCGAACGAAAAAATCTCGCTCGAGCTGTGTGGCAGGTATCTCCATATAATTGGCACGGCTGGCATCAATACATGCAATTGATGCAATTTGAGATCGAGTGGAAAATGACGGAAAAAGTCTTACAGATTAAAGCCCTAGGCCGCGAACGAGGACAGTTTCCGCCAAGGATTGCAGGTATTGAAACCTCGATTTATGAAGGCTATCAATGGATTTATCAAGTCAAGTCTAACGGAACCGCTTTTATTAAATTAAAACCCGTTCCTTCAGCTATTGCGAACGTCAAGGAAAATTCAATACTGGCTTATACGATTCCTTCACCCACTCTGTAGAGAATATTGGGGGCGGGAATTGCTGCCCACTTCGATGGATGTTGGGTTTCGCTGGCGCTCCACCCAACCTACTATTTTAGGCTACTATTTCAGGCTGTTTAGGCCTTGAAATAATCCGGTTCGTTGCCCGGTTTCCATTTGATGTTACAGCCGACGCTGGGTTTACGATCGATCTCGATGGGACGATCCTCTAAAACCGCATCGATGGCCGCCCGCAAATCCTTACCGTTGACGGGTTTGTCGTTTCCGGGGCGGCTGTCGTCGAGTTGTCCGGCGTAGGCGAGTTTGCGATCGCTGTCGAAGAGGAAAAAGTCCGGCGTACAAGCAGCCGTATACGCTTTCGCAACCGCTTGGGTTTCGTCGTAACACACCGGAAAATTAAAGCCGCACTCTTGCGCCATCGCTTTTAAATTTTCCGGGGAATCGTCGGGGTATTTTTCCACGTCGTTGGAACTAATGGCGACGATTCCCAACCCGCGATCGCTGTAATCTTTCCCAATCTTGGCCAGTTCGTCGCGAACGTGCTTGACAAACGGACAATGTTGGCACAGAAATATGACGAGTAACGCCTTTTTATCCGAAAAGGTTTCTAAAGAAATGCTGTTACCCGATACTGTATCCGGCAGCGAAAACGGCGGGGCAGAGACCCCGAGATCTAACATCGTAGAAGGCGTGAGAACCATAAAAAACTCCGTTAAAACAAGGGTACATGCCTTCTCAGGGTAAAAAACGTGGCTAGTAATTGCAAACGTAGTTGAGCATATTTTGCGTGGCTTCGCTTTGGGGCGTATAGGTTCCGTATCCTTCGGCGTACCACTGGTTGCTACTGCAATAGGCGATCGCATCGATGACTTCGTTGCCGATGCTGTAAGTAAAGTACAAATTGCCGTCATACCAGCCAATACTATCGCGATCGACCGCCACCACTTCCCCCGTCGAAGCCGTTCCCATGCGAACCCAGTACACTGCCAGAGCGGGAGTGGCGGCCACAACGGTGGATAACGCTGCCATCGCGGCCAACATCCGATGACGTTTCATGGTCAAATTCTCCTAAAACCCGATATTTCCTAATTTCATTGTGGAATACGCTTCCACCGGACGAAGTGAAATTGCAACGAAACGTTACGGCATGGGAAACCCTTGGAGAAGAATCCCAAATAAAACCCAAAAAATGATGCATCCACAACAGACCGCAGTTAGAGTAAAGGCAAATATCGGATCGTCTACCGACAACAGCCAAGCCCATGACACATACCCACAAACGCATCGGAATCCTGACCAGTGGCGGCGACTGTCCCGGACTCAACGCGGCGATCCGAGCCGTGGTCAGCCACGCAACCCTGAGCTTTGGATGGGAGGTTCTCGGAATTCCTTACGCAACTCAAGGACTGCTCGATCGAAAAGCCGTCGCCTTGACGGTACACGGTCTCGATATGCGGGGCATCGATCCCCTGTTGAGTACGGGGGGAACCATCCTCGGGTCGATCAACCGCGGTCCGACAGAAGCCCACGCGGGGGAAATCGTCGAGGGTTATCACGCTCTCGGTCTCGACGCTTTAATCGGAATTGGCGGAGACGGGAGTTTGGCGATTTTGTCTCAACTGGCCGAACAAGGCGATTGGAACTTCGTCGGCATCCCCAAAACCATCGATAACGACGTGGCCGTCACCGAACGCTCGATCGGCTTCGATACCGCTGTCAATACCCTCGTGGAAGCTCTCCACAAACTCAGTTATACCGCCGCCAGTCACGATCGCGTCATGGTGGTAGAAACCATGGGACGGGATTCGGGACATCTGGCACTGCACGCCGGAATCGCCGGAGGTGCTGATGTCATACTCATCCCCGAAATTCCCTATACCATCGACGGCGTTCGTCAAAAACTCAGCGAACTGCGCGATCGCTGGGGACATCGCTTCGCCATCGTCGTGGTGGCGGAAGGGGCGAAAACCCTGTCCGGGGAATCCCGCGCCTACACCGACGCCCAGGGGGAAATCCGCCTGCGGGGAATCGGCAACTACATCGCAGACGAAATCTGCCGTTATACCGAAAATACCATCGAAGCCCGCGTCACGGTTCTCGGTCACGTGCAGCGGGGCGGAATCCCCTCGGCGTTCGATCGCGTTCTCGCCTCGGCCTTGGGAACCGCCGCGATCGATCTCGTGGCGGAGGAACGCTTCGGCCACGTGGTGGTTTGGCAAAACGGGGAAGTGGACAACGTGCCGATCTCGGAGGTTTGCGCGAAAAGCCCTACCTATGTCGATCCCCAAGGCTGTTTGGTGAAGACTGCCCGAGGTTTGGGGATTTATATGGGGGAACTCAACGCTTCGGCGATTCCGCCGTTGGTGGGGTCGATCGCAGATGCGAAGCCTCCCTCGATCGTCAGTTGACTGCCGATAAACCTCCGATAACCCAAGTTCGATACACTCCAAAAACCATTCACTAAAATGCAGTTGGGGCAAGCCCTCGACGCGATAGACCTGCGCTTAGGTGTTTTATGCGACGCACCAAAATTATCTGCACCGTCGGCCCGGCTACGTCTTCGCCGACGATGCTGGAATCTCTGGCAGCGGCGGGGATGAACGTTGCCCGTCTCAACTTTTCTCACGGAAGTCACGAGTTTCACGCTCAAACGATCGACACCATTCAACGACTTCGGGTCGATCGCAATATGCCCGTGGCGGTTCTCCAAGACCTCTGCGGACCGAAAATTCGCTTAGGAATGTTACCGCCAGAAGGCTTAGAAGTCCAAGCCGGCCAGGAAGTCACCTTCGTGGCCACCGACTCGGGCGATAACATTCACGAAATTCCCCTTCCCGTGCCGATGGTGTTTGCCATCGTGCGAACGGGAGAACCGTTGTTAATTAACGACGGACGGGTGAAATTCGTCGTCACCGGACGCACGGCCGATACCATCCGCGCCCAAGCCACCATCGGCGGCGTGTTGCTGTCCCGTAAGGGGGTCAATTTACCCCAAACCCACTTACCGATGACTTCGGTGACGGAGAAGGATTTAATCGATTTGCGCTTCGGGTTGAAGCATGGCGTCGATTGGGTGGCGGTGTCCTTCGTGCGATCGGTTCTCGATATCGAACCGGTGCAACGGACGATCGAGGCGGCGGGGGCGAAAACTCGCGTCATCGCCAAAATCGAGAAACGGGAAGCCCTCGACGATTTCGATAACATTCTCAAGGCTGCCGACGGCATTCTCATCGCCCGAGGGGATATGGGGGTGGAACTGCCCATGCACGAGGTGCCGTTGATTCAGAAGGACATTATTCGACGCTGTAACGAGGCCGGAAAACCGGTGATTACGGCGACGCAGATGTTGGAGTCGATGATCGACGCCCCCGATCCCACTCGGGCTGAGGCCACGGACGTGGCCAACTCGATTCTCGACGGAACCGACGCAATCATGCTTTCTGGAGAAACGGCGGTGGGTCACTATCCCATCGAGGCGGTAAAGGTGATGCGGGATATCGCGTTGGAAACGGAGCAGGTTTTGCCGCGATCGAAATATCCGAAAGCGGGTCAACCCGGCGATCTCAGCGTGACGGAATCGGTGGCGGCCTCGGTCTGTCGCATCGCCACGGAAGTCGATGCCAAGGCGATTTTCTGTAATACCTCCTCCGGGGGAACGGCGCGATCGATCTCGAAATACCGCCCCTATCCGCCGATTATTGCCTTTACGCCGGAAGAGTCAACCCAGTACCAACTTTCGCTGTCCTGGGGCGTTCAACCCTGTTTGATTCCCACGGTTCACAGTTCTGACGAGATGATGGTGACGGTGGTGAATACTTCCGTGGAACGGGGATTGGTGGAAAAAGGCGACAAGGTGGTGATTACTTCGGGGGTTCCCATTGGCATGCCGGGAAGCACCAGTTTGATTAAGGTTCACACCATCGGACAGGCGATCGTGGCTTAGGGGCGGTTTGTGCTGTCGATTTTTTGTAGGCGCGTTGCCTGAAACGCGCCTCGGAAACCCTCAAACCGACAAAACTCGTGGTAAATCCAGAACGAACCCCATCCCTCTGTATCTCTGTGGTGAACCCCTCAACCCCCAAGCCCCCGATTTTTTCCAAAAAACCGGGGGCTTGCTCTTGACAAAAAGACTATAATGTGGTACTAACGACCCACACCCACATAACGGAAGCCGAGGGATTCCAACTTCTCGCGATCGAGGAAATTCCGGCCGTCCACCATAATCGGCGTGTTCATCGCCTTGGCCATTTTCGCGTAATCCAACGACAGAAACTGTTGCCAATCCGTCACCAACACCAGAGCGTCGCAGCCTTCAGCCAGGCGTTCCGTGTCCGTTTCCACGTACACCCCAGACAGCCCCGAACTCAGCCCCGACTGAGACACGATGGGGTCGTAAGCCTTCACCTTCGCCCCCAAGCGGTTGAGATTTTCAATCAACAACAGAGAGGGCGCGTCGCGCATATCGTCCGTATCGGGTTTAAACGTCAGCCCCAACAAACCGACAGTTTTCCCTTTGAGGATTTTCAGTTCGTGTTGCAGTTTTTCCAACGCAATGAGACGCTGGCGTTTGTTGACTTCCACCGCCGCTTTCAATAATTGCGCGTCGTAGCCGTAATCGTCGGAAGTGTGAACCAACGCCGAGACATCTTTGGGGAAACAAGAACCGCCCCAACCGATCCCCGCTTGCAAGAACTTCGTCCCGATGCGAGAATCGAGGCCGATACCTTTGGCCACCTGAGTCACGTCGGCACCGACTCGATCGCAGATATTCGCCACTTCGTTGATAAAGCTAATCTTCGTGGCCAAGAACGAGTTGGCGGCGTATTTAATCATCTCCGCCGAACACAAATCCGTCACCACCACCGGAACCGGAGGCAACTCTTTATCCTCCGCCAACACCCGCTTCACGATGGGGTCGTAGAGTTCCTTCATCATCTCGATGGCGCGGCTGCTGTTGCTGCCCAAGACAATGCGATCGGGGTTAAACGTATCGTACACCGCCGACCCTTCCCGCAGAAATTCCGGGTTGCTCACCACATCGAACTCCGCTTCGATATGTTCGACGAGTTCCTCTCCAGAAGTCCCCGCACTCACCAGGGCTTTTTCCCGTTCCGCAATACCGTCGAGAACGATCGATCGAACCCAGTCCCCAGAACCGATAGGAACCGTCGATTTGTTGACGATGACCTTATATCCCTCTTTCAGATGGGCGCCGATACCCCGGGCTACCGCTTCCACATAGCGGGTATCGCTTTCCCCCGTCGGGAGTGGCGGCGTTCCCACCGCGATAAAGAGAATATCACCGTGATTGACGCCTGCTTCTAAATCTGTGGTGAATTCGATGTGTCCCGATTCGATGCAAGACGTCATAATTTCCGACAGTCCCGGTTCGTAAATCGGAGACCGTCCGGCTTTCATGGTTTTGACTTTTTCTTCGTTGTTATCGACGCAAATCACGTCATGGCCGATTTGAGCCAAACAAGCTCCAGTCACCAAACCGACGTATCCCGTACCGATGACACAAACGCGCATATCAATTCGTCCTCAGATAGTAAAGTACTCCTCAACAACGTGGGGTTGGGAGGCTTTCGTACACTAGCTTAATCGCAAATTCTTGCAATCCCCACCTTCAGTGCTGCGGTCGATACACCCGGAAAAACGTCTGTTGCGTAGAATCGGGTTATTTAGCTGCCAGACGTTGGCGAAAATCTTCGATCGTCCGCTTCAATCCCTCTTCTAGCCCCACTTTCGGCGTCCAACCCAGCCATTCCTTCGCGCGGGTGATGTCTGGTTGTCGCTGTTTGGGGTCGTCCTGCGGAAGCGGCGCGAACTGAATCTCGACATCGGGGTTGACGAGTTTCTGAATCGTCTGCGCCAGTTCCAAAATCGTGTATTCGTCGGGGTTTCCGATATTCACCGGGCCGATATGTTCCTCGTTTTCCATCAGCCGCATCATCCCGTCGATGAGGTCGGTGGCGTAGCAGAAACTCCGAGTTTGGGAACCGTCGCCGTACACCGTCAGGGGAATTCCCCGCAGGGCTTGGACGATGAAGTTACTCACCACCCGTCCGTCATGTTCCTGCATTCGCGGTCCGTAGGTGTTGAAAATGCGGATAACGCGAATGTCCACGTTGTTTTGACGGTGGTAGTCGAAGGTTAGGGTTTCGGCGATTCGCTTCCCTTCGTCGTAACAGTTCCCGCAAAAAGCTGCCCGTCCGTTGCGGCGCACGCAGATGACGTGATTTTTGACGTTGACGCAGTAGACGTTGCCCCCGTATCGCACTCGTTCGGGTTCGGCGAGAACGGCTTCGACGGCGGGGCGGATATTAACGCGGTACAAATCGCGACCGACGGCGTGGGAGACGACAGAAGCCGCATAGCCGCAGCGCAGTGCGAGTTCTTGTACGTCGTCAGCGAGTTGTTGGGATTTGGTGTAATAAGTGTAACGATCGCCCCGCTGGCTTCCATCTCCCCTCATCAGGGCGTCGAACAAAATGCGAGATTGACGTGGAGAGAGGTTGAGGTATTCGCGAGGAATGTATTTATCGCCCGATTTGCCCAAAGGTAGCAGAATTTCTGCCAGTTGCTTGCTACAAATCCGAAACTGGTGGTCGTCAGATTGGAAGAATTTAAAGCCCAGCTTGGAGAGACAGTTGGCGATTTGGGCGCGTCCTTCGGGGATAGATTGGGCAATAAGAACGTTATAGTCGGCAATGTCGTAGTCAGTATCGCCGACAGCCCGGACGCGACGGCGGACGTGAGTGCAGCCTTCAGAGATGTAGTAACCGAGGAATTCGAGCCAGTCGTCCATGGCGATGCGGTTGACCCGAACTTTGGCGTGAGACGGGGGCGTTCCCAACTCGAACCACTCTTTTTCGACTCCGTTAAATTCTGCCCCCGTGGGAACTCGCCAGGATTTGGCGTAGCGCACTTCGTCTGCTTGCAGGAATTTGAGTTTTCCGGTCTTGCTGCGAAGGTAAAGTTTGTGGTTGGGCGTTACGCAGAGGTCGAATTTAGCGTTGGCAAATCGTAGCAGTTCGCCGACGTAGGGTCGAACGATATATTCGTCGGGAACGTGGTATTCGATTTGTCCCTCACCGTTGAGGGTGGCGACGGGGGTTTGAGGATCGAGTTGGGGAAATGGAACCCAACCCTCTTGGGTCAGAATTTCCGTGCGATCGTCGTAACAGGCCCGAATCCCGATGGGGTTGACGTTCCCCCGATAGTCTTCGGTTTGGGGGTGGACGGTGGGATCGCCGTAGACTTCTGAGGTCGAGGCCAGCAGGAACCTGGCTTTGACTCGTTTTGCCAGTCCCAACATATGGAGCGTTCCGAGAACGCTCGTTTTTACGGTTTTAACGGGGTTGTATTGGTAATGAACCGGAGACGCCGGACAAGCGAGGTGGTAGATTCGATCGACTTCCAGGCGGATGGGTTCGGTGATGTCGTGGCGAAGCACCTCGAAGTACGGTGAATCCATCCACTTTAGAATGTTGCGCTTGTGGCCGGTGAAGAAGTTATCTAGACAAATCACCTCGTGCCCTTGTTCCATCAGGCGATCGATGAGGTGGGAGCCTAGAAACCCAGCACCGCCTGTAACTAGTATTCTCATCGCCGAAATTCTCGCTAAAACCTGACATCCAAGGTATCCTGCGATCGCTCAACTGTCCAGATTTTTCAACTTGTCTCGAGAATTCCTCGAGAATTCCTCGATAATTCTCAACTAAGTATATTAATTGACAACAACCCCTCTCCCTGTGTATCCTAGAAGACAGATAGAGGCTTTTGTTATCTGACATTATGTCTGTTTATTCCACAGCCTCTCTGAAATCCGAGCTGAACGAGCGGGGATGGCGCATGACCCCCCAACGAGAAACAATTCTCAAAACGTTTCAGCATTTGCCGAAGGGCCAACACTTGAGCGCGGAAGATTTATACGAACTCTTACAACGGGAAGGACAGCGCATTAGCTTATCCACCGTTTACCGCACGCTCAAACTCATGGCTCGAATGGGAATCCTCAGAGAGCTAGAACTCGGCGAAGACCACAAACATTACGAGATCAACCAACCGTATCCATATCACCACCACCATTTAATTTGTGTCAAGTGCAACAAGACCATCGAGTTTAAAAGCGATGCCGTCTTGAAAATCGGCACGAAAACCGCTCAGAAAGAGGGATATCACCTTCTCGATTGTCAATTGACCATTCACGCCATCTGTCCGGCCTGTCAACGGGCTTTAGCGCCGTATTAGACTCATCATCCCCTCACCGCTGAAGCCAGGCGGCGATCGCTACGGCGAGGGCGTCGGCGGCGTCGTCCGGCTTGGGAACGGTGTCGAGGGAGAGTTCCCGCGCAACGGCGTCTTGTACGTCGGTTTTTGAAGCGTTTCCATACCCGGTTAGGGCTTGTTTGACCTGGGCGGGTGTCAGTTCGACAAGCGGTAAGTCGTACTGGGCTAAGACGAGTAATACCACTCCCCGCGCTTGCGCGACGAGGATCGTGTTTCCCATGCGGTAGAAAAAGAGTTTTTCGACGGCTACGCAGTCAGGTTGGAAGCGATCGACCAAAGCGTGAAGGTCGTTGTAAATGGTTTGCAAACGCCGTCCGAGGGCTTGCTTGGGCGGCGTTTGTATAATGCCGAAATCGATGGGTTCGAGGCGATCGCTCTTTTCAATACAGTCGATCGCCCCGAACCCCAATCGCGCCAATCCCGGATCGAGTCCGAGAACGCGCTGTTTTTTAACGGAACCTCCCATCTAGTCGGTTTCGTCAGGAGGTTCGACGCCGAAGACATCGGCGAAGACTTTTTGCACTTTGTATCCCGAATCGATCGACTCGAGGGGATCTTTCCGCAAGCGGTGACGCAGACAGAGGGTCACGACGCGCTGAATGTCTTCGACGGTGACGTTATCCCGTCCTTCAAAGGCGGCTAAGGCCCGCGCCGCGCGGTTGGTGACGATATCGCCCCGCAATCCGTCTACGTCGAGTTCGGCGCAAACTTGGGAAATTTGCACGCGCAAGTCATACTCAACTTCTACCGACGACAGCAATTCTTGGGCTTTGACGAGCCGTTCTTGCAGTTCCTGCTGTTGGGCTTGGTGTTGTTTGAGGTAGCCTTGAGGATTGCGATCGAACGCCGATCGCTCTTCGACGATTTTCACTCGCAAGGTGGGATCTTTCACGGTGCGGATTTCGGCGTGCATCCCGAATCGATCGAGCAGTTGCGGCCGCAATTCCCCTTCTTCCGGGTTTCCCGAACCCACTAACACGAAGTTAGCCGGGTGACGAATCGAAATCCCTTCCCGTTCGACGGTATTCCAACCCGACGCCGCCGAATCGAGCAGCACGTCGACGAGGTGGTCGTCGAGCAGGTTAACTTCGTCCACGTACAGGATGCCTCGGTTGGCTTTGGCCAGCAAACCCGGCTCGAAGGCTTTCACCCCTTCAGAGAGGGCTTTTTCAATATCGATGGTGCCGCAAACCCGGTCTTCTGTGGCGCCGAGGGGTAAGTCTACCATCGTCACTTTTTTCTTGGCGACGGGTAAGGTTTCGCCCCGGCCGAGGCGTTCCCGCACGTCGTCGCTCATCAGTTCGGGATTGTTGGGGTCGCTGTAAAACGGATCGTCGGCGACCACGTCCATTTCCGGAAGCAAATCCGCCAACGCCCGAATCGTCGTGGATTTACCCGTTCCGCGATCGCCCATAATCATGACCCCGCCCACTTTGGGGTCGATGACGTTGAGCAACAGGGCGAGTTTCATTTCTTCTTGTCCGACGATGGCCGTAAAGGGAAATACGGCGCGGCGACGGGGAAGGGTCGGGACAGTTGGGCTGGCTTCGGCAGTTACAGTCATGCGATTTTAGAACGTTTGCGATGTATAAGATTCAGGGATTTTATGGGCGCATAAAAAAAACGACCGTTCCCCATTGTACCGCCCTCGATCGCGAACCCTCGCACGGAACTCACCGATTCGGGACGGTTGAGAATGTCGTCTTTTTTTTCTGAGATGGCTCAGGTCGAGATCTAACCGCTTTTGGGAAAGTGGCTGATTTGCGCGTAACCGCTAAACAGTAGGGTTTTGCCCTTGGTTTCGAGGCGGTTGAGGCGAAGCATCACGCCGTCGAGATCGAATCGATCGAGATCCACCATATCGTTGAGAGCCGTCAGGAGAGCGCGACTGAGGGTTTCGGAATCTTCCCGCAGCGCTTCGGGAACGGCTTCGGCGAGAAATTCTGCTTCGGTGAAGACAATGCGACGCCGACGCTCGATTTGAATGGTGGTGCTTAAGGCGATGGGGATTTCGTCTCGATCGGGGCTTTTGGCCACCGCCTGAAGCTGAATGCGGTTGTTGGCGTGAAGTTCGATGGATACCTTAGAAAACGAGATGGGTTTTCCACCGGAAATGGATTCGAGACCCGGTAAGTTCAGGTCTTCGAGACGCCGGGTTACGAGATCGGCGTGGAAGGATTCGTTGATACCGTCTTCTGTCAACACGACTTGGGCGATGGCCTGAGTCGGTTGTTTGAGGTTCAGTTTTCCTTTGAGGACGGAACTGAAGTCGAGGGCGACGGTGTCTGTTTCAAAGGACATTTCCCGCACGGGGAAACGCTTGCGGATGACGAGGCCGCGACCGCTCATTTTAAAGCTGTCGATCGCCCCCTGGAGCAGTTTGCTCGAGGGCGAACAGCGAATCTGGACGTCAACCGACTCGCTTTTGGTGAACAGGTGCGCGATCGACCGACTGGCGACCGTGTTGAGCATTTGCTCGCCCCAGTCGGTTCCCGCAGACGCTGTGTTTCCCGTAAAGCTCCCAAACATAGAGACCGATGCGCGTCGGCATTCCAAAGGACAGATGACTTTCTTCTTTGTAACAAAATATGAAGCAGCCTGCAAACGAGGCTTGGAGGGATCGAGCGGAGGGTTCGCCGCGATCTCCCCTCTCGGGGACTTTGACCGCCCGACCCCTCGACTCGCGCACTTGCGTGAAGCTACTCAACTGCTCCCGTGAAATAGGGGCTTTCGATCGACTACATTTTGTAAAACTATCCAGAAAGCCCCCGGGATATTGCGTATATATTCTATTGCGATCGCAAAATTAAAGATTTTTCTATGTACAAACACGCAATTTTTGGTGTCTTTTACATAAGCTTTACAGAAAATTCATCTAATCCTCGCACACAAGCGGGGAAATACTGACTAGAATTTACATATACGCACCGTACATCTTGATTATCTGCTTACGAACAGCCACTGAACGTGAGGCGATTATAAGCGAAAGTCGTACAGCTAAGGTCTCTCACTTCATATAAAAGGTCTGGGTGTTATCGAATGAGATTCATAATCTAAGCTTTGCCTTCAACCATCCAAACGCCCGCGATATGGCGCTTCGGGTGGTGAAGGGATTGCAGATACAGTTCGATCGATTCAACGACAAGACTCCTGGAGGACGAATCCATGTCATTAAAAAACATAACCACCTACGCCGCTCCTTTACTAGGTGCAACGTTAGCTTTTTCTACGGCGATAGCTCCCGCTGAAGCTGGTAGCTTAAAGAGCGGCGAAGAATTCGGAACCAACGGAATTTTATTCACTGAAGATACCACCGTAACCTTTGAATTCAATCAAACTTACGGCAAGTTTCAGTCAGCACTCAGAGTTTTTCAGGCCGGTGATTTAAACAACGCCTTAGCAACGCTGTTTGAAGAAACCAAAGCTTACGACGCAGCGCCCGACCAAACTCAAGGTAAAGCGGACGACTGGATTGGAAGTCTCGGAAACACTGTCACGAACCAGTTCGCCCAGTTTACCTTCTTAGCCAACGTCGAGTATACCCTCGGTTTAGATAGCGGCTCGGATGGTACGGTCTACTCCACCTCGTCCCTCAACGGCGGAACTCAACGAACCCTCTTCGGTTCTCACGGTTCCATCTCTAGCGACGACGGAACGACGTTTACCAATGCTGGGGATTTCACCTCGATCGATCCCTTTAACGATCCTGTCGCACTCGGTTTCGACGATGCGGGAAACGGCGACGATATGGACTATCAAGACATGACGCTGTACGCTCAAGCGCAACGCAGTACGGCTTCGGTTCCCGAACCCTCTTTGACCCTCGGCTTAATCGGTCTCGTGGCGGGTGGATGGCAATTACGCCGTCGTCGTCAAGACGCCTAATTTTCTCAATTGGCGTTTCACCCAGGCTGTCAATTAACCCCCCATTCGATACCCAGTTTTTAACCGGATTTTAGACGACCCAACACTCTAGCAGATATTTCCAGTTTTAGCTAACTGTTTTTAGCTGACTGTACGCGAGCTTCCCCGTCTAGGTGACTACACCTTAAGGTCGGGGAATTTTTATGGTTTGGGGCGGTGCTGGCTCGATCGCCAATCTGGGATCGTGTCAACTCAGCACAAAACGGAAATCGAGCGCCGCTTGCCCTCGCAATTCAAACGACGCTCGATCTCTGCTTTTTATCGGGGGTTTTGTTATAAGTTAGGGTCTTTATGAATTCGACCCCTTTAAACTGCCAGGATCTTTATCAAAGGCGATCCCGTTTATCGTTCAGGGTCTTTATTAGGCTGACCCCGTTTCAATCTCTCTCTAGAATGCCAGATGGTAACCGGGAATTTCGGATTCCTAATTATTTCTTTATATTTCGGGATTTTACAATTACTGTACTTGGGTTAATTTTTGTAAATTAAATAACTTATTAACTATTTAACGATTGGGTGTTAAAGATGCCCCGAGAATCTGAGAAAACCAGACTTCAAACGATCGAACCGGAGAGCGGCGTACCGCTTCCCCGGCATCCACCATCGGCTCGACGAGAATAGTAAACAAGCCCATGCGATTTCCGGCGAGAACGTCGGTAAAGAGTCGATCGCCTACCATCCCCACCTGAGCGACGGGTAAATCCATCGCAGAAACCGCCCGCCAGAGTTTGCGGCGAAAGGGTTTGGCGGCAAAGTGAATGTAGGGTAATTCCAAAGATTTAGCGATGCCCCCGATGCGGGTTTCGCTGGTATTGTTACTGACTAACCAAAGCTGAGACACTTGGCGCAGTTCGGCGATGCGATCGTGCAACGCTTTGGAGGCGCGAGGGCGACCCATGGGAACGAGGGTTTCGTCCACATCGAGAACGAGTCCTTTCAAATCGTGCTTTTCTAGCAGTTCCGGCGTCAAATCCAAAATCGATCCACCGAGAACTAAATCTGGCTGTAAGAGTTTGCCCCAAGACATGATCGGTAATGTTGAAATTCTGTGAGAGAAAGAGAGACGTGACAGAGTTATTGAGTCGAAAGTTCTCGTTCTACGCGATCGATGGCCGCTTCGTGTTCTGCCAAAGTTCGACTGAACAAATGAGTTCCATCGTATCGCGCCACGAAGTATAAATATTCCGTCTCTTCCGGGTCGAGAGTTGCCGCCAAACTCGCTTGACCGGGACTGGCGATCGGCGTCGGCGGCAAACCGGTATTGCGATAGGTATTATAGGGAGAATCGACGGCCACTTGAGTTAACGTCAGAGGTCGATCGACCGTTTGTTGGATACCGAGGGCGTATTCCACCGTCGGATCGGCTTCTAACCTCATGCCGCGATCGAGCCGTTCCACAAACACGCCAGCAATGATACGCCGTTCGTCCGGCACCACCGCTTCCCGTTCCACGATGGAACTGAGCGTTACCCAGTCCCGCAACGTCAACGCTAACGGGGGATTTTCAGCCGTCTCGTACATCGGCAGTGCCACCGCCTCAAACTGCGACAGCATTTGTGTCACCACCGCTTGGGGCGTCGTCCCCTGACTCGGAAGCTGGTACGTATCGGGAAAGAGAAACCCTTCGAGATGGGGAAGGTCGGCGGGCAACCAGGGAAATCGATCGCGGGGAATGTCCGTCGTCGCATCCAAAAACGCCTGTGCCGAAAAAAATTCCCGTTCCTCAAAATACGCGGCCATATTGCGGCGCGACCAACCTTCAGGAATCGTGAAACTTTCCTCAACGACCTCGCCACTCCAAATGCGATCGGCAATTTCCCGCATCGAATCCCCCGGAGACAGGCGATATACCCCCGCTTGAAAGCCTCCCGCGGGTTCCCGCCATCGCCGCCAGCGGGCCCAGAGATTCCAAGCCGACGCTGATCGCACCACGCCCAACTCTTCTAAATCCCGTCCGATTTGGCCGGCTGGCGTTCCGGCGGGGATTTCCAATTGAATCGAGGCGGCGTCCTCAGTGGCGACGGGGGCGTTTGCCCAACTCCACCAAGACCAACCTTGCCATCCTCCCACTGCCAGGGCAACGGGAATCGCTAGATAGAACGCGCCTGTCCAAATCCGTTTCACGATGGCTGCTGTAATCTAATGGGTTTCCAGACGATCGATCTCGCTCCCGAGGGGTGCGAGTCGATCTCAATCCAACCCTTCAAAGAGGCGTTCGGCAATCCGACTTTCTAGGGAGGGCAGAATCGGCTCGATTTTGGCGAACTCTTCTTCCGTGAGCAAGTGGGGCTGAGAAGACTCGTCGAGTCGCACCAATACCAACATTGGGTCGAGAGGAACGTAAATCGAGTATTCCTGTTCTTCGTGGTAGAAATTGGCCAACCACATTAATTCTTCGGCGTCGGGGTCCTCGTCTCCCTCGTAGTCCTCCTCGAACTCGTCCTCTAATTCCTCGAGTTCGGGGAGTTCCCCCACCACCGTCAGGGTGAGTGCCGTCCGTTGTAAGAGTAAGTCGTGTTCGGCCAGGACGGCTTTAGCCGTCTCGAAAATTTCGTCGAGTTCTGCCTCGGCCACGAGAGCGGCTTCTTCTTCCTCTTCATCGTCGCCGTACCACGCCACGATATCAACTGGCGTGTTGACAGGAAGTAAAACGGCGTAGTTTTGCCCTTGGACATCGAACTGATGTTCGACGTAGCAGGGCAGCGAGCGTCCCACCTCGTCAGTCACGATCGAGATCGTGGTGGAAAAGCGCCCGTTTTTATGGGAGGGCTGAGTCATATGTTCGGTAAATTTCGGGTTCGATCGTCGAAACGGAAACCCGTCGAAAGGGGTCGATCTTGTTCCCTTACCATAACACGGCCGGGGAGCCGGGGAGATGGGGGAGCCGGGGAGAATTGCACCTCGATCGTACCATCACCCCATCATCCCCCGATGAGGAGGGCGAGTTTGCCTGTCATCGAGCCTTCTTCTATGGCGGTGTGGGCGGCGGCGGCTTCGGCGAGGGGATAGGTTCGCGTGAGTTGAATTTTTAACTGGCCGCGATCGATGAGCGGAGCGCACTGCTGTAAAATCTTTGCTTGCTCGGCTTGTTCGTCTTTTAAATCCATTAACATCGGCGTCAGCATTAACTCTAAGCCGAGGCGAAGGTTGCGCTGGCGGGCGGTTTTTAAATTTCCGTCGTCGCTCGGTTGCAGCAGCGTCACGATGTCGCCGTAGACTTTCACCGCTTCGCAACTTTTGTAAAAGGTCTCTTTACCGACCGTATCGAAGGCCACGTCTACCCCTTCGCCGTTCGTGGCGTCGATAGCCGCCTCTACGAAATCCCGCTCTTTATATAAAATCGGCAAATCCGCGCCCAGTTGCTTGACAAAATTCGCCTTTTGTGTATTGCCAACCGTTGTAAAAACGCGAGTTCCTTGGAGTTTGGCCAACTGAATCGCCACGTGGCCGACGCCCCCCGCTCCCGCGTGAACCAAAACCGTTTGTCCGGCTTGAATGCGGGCGCGATCGTAGAGAGCTTCCCAGGCGGTAATCAACACGAGAGGAGCGGCGGCGGCTTCCTCGAAACTGAGAGTTTGCGGTTTCAAGGCCAGACAGTGCTGTTCGACAACAGCGTATTCGGCGTAATTCCCCCGAGGGCCGCCCAAGCCACCGTTACAAAAATACACCTCGTCGCCCACTTGGAAGCGTTCGACGTCAGACCCCGTAGCTTCGATGATTCCCGCCCCGTCGCAGCCGAGAATCGCGGGGGACAAGTCGGGGTAAAAGGTTCCCCGCTGGCGAACTTTGGTATCGATGGGGTTAACGCCGGCCGCTTTCAGGCGGACTAACACATCGGTATTCGATCGAAGTTCCGGTTTCGCCACATCTTGAAGTTGTAAAACCTCGGGCGCACCCGCCGCCGTCATCACCACTGCTTTCATCGACATTTCTCCCAACTCTTCACATCGCGTATCTACAGGAAACGGAGAAGAGTGATGATGAAATAACCGGATAAGGTGACGATGTGAAATTCTCTCATCACCTCATCACCTCATCACCTCATCACCTCATCACCTCATCACCTCATC
>NZ_JBNGCO010000098.1:0-18571 GCF_049974805.1 Baaleninema sp. | reverse complement strand
TCGACGCAGAGCCTCCGAAAGGTGCGTCCCTACGCAGAGCGTAGGAACGATGGAACGATGGAAAATAGTTTTTTGTGATATATGGATTTATACCAATTTTCAATAACGCTGCCATTGATGAAAGCATCAAATTAACCCGTCTTATCGTTCCTACGCTCGGCGTGGGAACGGGAGTTGAGGCGCTCTGCGCCCCGTGCTTGACGACTCGACGCAGAGCCTCCGAAAGGTGCGTCCCTACGCAGAGCGTAGGAACGATGGAAACTTACGGACTATCAGTAGCATAATTTTAGAAAAATGGTATTAGATGGTCAGCGTTTGCCCAACGCCCGAAGTGCCGTTAACACCGCCCCATAAGCGGGTTCGTGGCGAGGCCAGACGAGAGAGGCCGCTGGAAGGGCGTCTGTGACGAGTCGATCGAACCGTTGTCGCAAGGCAGAAGTTCCGTGCCACAATCCGCCCACCGTCACGATTTCAAAAGGTTCGATGCCCTCGAACAACTGGGCTGCCACAGTTTTCGTCGCCAAGGCCAACTCCGACGCCGATCGATCGACGATTTCTTCGGCGATGCGATCGCCCTGAGAGGCAATTTTATCGACAATCGGCGCTAAAGCGGCAATATCTTTCGGCGTCCACCCCCGACGATAAACCAGTTCTACCAAGTCGCGCATTTCTTGCAATCCCAACTGGGATCGAAACGCCTCCGATAACGCCGTCGGTTGCGATCGCCCGTCGAAGGCGCGAACCACGGCTTGCAAGCCCTGTCTAGCCATATCGTAACCGCTACCTTCGTCTCCGAGAACATAGCCCCACCCGCTCGATCGTGCGGTTTGGCCGAAGCGGTTGCGGCCGTAGACGATCGATCCCGTTCCGGCGATAGTGGCGATCCCCACCTCGCGCCCCAATCCTCCCGCCAAAGCAATAGCGCAATCGTGACAGACACAAACCCCTTTCAGACGTAACGCCCACGCGATCGAGATTCGATCGTCGTTCTGCAACAATTCCACCCAATCGCGCACCACCGCCTCATCTTCGGGCCGTCCGATTCCCGCCAAACCGAGGGCGATACCCGTCACCGTCACCGCATGTCCCTTCGTCGCCTCTCGAATCGACTCGAGGATCGATCGATACGCTGCTTCGCCGCCAACACTTTGATAGTTAGACGCTCCCGCCTCACCCCGTCCGAGAACTCGCCCCGTCGTATCGCTCAACAAACAAACCGTCTTCGTACCGCCCCCATCAATCCCTAAAACCGCTGGCATAATTTCGCAAAAAATGGTTTAAAAACGCGATTGTTGCGTTTCTTCCCTGTTGGACTTCTATTTTTTGACCGAAAAACTCAAAACGAATACGACTTAGAAATCGAGGATTAGTTTACCCATTTTCGCTCGGTAATTTTATCGATCTCCACATCCCACAATCCCGTAGAATATGGATTGCAGGCATCCTAACACGAGGAGACAAACAGATTGCCGACACTCGGAGTTAACATCGACCACATCGCCACGATCCGACAGGCGAGACGGACCACCGAACCCGACCCCGTGGCGGCGGCCGTCCTTGCCGAATTGGGAGGAGCCGACGGCATCACCACCCACTTACGGGAGGATCGCCGTCACATCCAAGACCGAGACGTTTATCTCTTGCGTCAAACGGTCAACACCCATTTAAACCTGGAAATGGCGGCGACGGACGAAATGTTAAACATCGCGCTCGATCTGAAACCGGATTACGTGACCCTCGTTCCCGAACGGCGGGAAGAAGTGACCACCGAAGGCGGTCTCGACGTAGCCGGACAGCGCGATCGCATCGCCGATATCGTCGGCCAGTTACAAGCTGCGGGAATTCCCGTCAGTCTGTTTGTCGATGCCGAGTTCGCTCAGCTCGAAGCCTGTGCAGCGACGCAAGCCAAGTTTGTAGAACTGCACACGGGACGGTATGCCGAAGCGAAAACCGAAGCCGAACGGGAACGGGAACTCGACGTTCTCAAAACGGGAACGGCCAGAGCGATCGCCCTTGGACTTCGCGTCAACGCCGGTCACGGCTTGACCTATCGCAACGTCTATCCTGTCGCCTGCCTTGACGGGATGGAAGAACTCAACATCGGTCATACCATTATTTCCCGAGCGGCACTCGTGGGCTTAGAGCGAGCCGTTCGCGATATGAAACACGCGATAGGCGTAGTTTAAATGCCATTTTTTTGGCTCCCAACTCCTGACGAATTCTGAAATTGCAGAAATTTTCGATATGACCACTTATTACTATCTCGTTGCCAGTCAAAAGTTTTTGTTTGAAGAGGAACCCCTCGAAGAAGTCTTTCGCGAACGCGAGCGCAACTATCAAGAGCGCGAAAAAGAAATCGATTTTTGGTCGATTAAGCAACCCGCGTTTTTAGAGGCGCCGGAACTGGCGGACGTGAAAGCGAAATGCCCTCAACCGGCGGGGGCGATCGTCTCCCTCGACCCCAGCTTCATCACCTGGTTGAAGCTGCGGTTAGAATACGTTCTAACTGGCGAGTTTGAAGCGCCCTCGGAAACGATTCCCGACCCCTTGGCGTCTTTGGTGTCTGCCTAACTTCTGTTGGGATGAGGAGATGAGGGGATGAGGGTACGATCG
Organism: Baaleninema sp.; assembly: GCF_049974805.1. Taxonomy (NCBI): domain Bacteria; kingdom Bacillati; phylum Cyanobacteriota; class Cyanophyceae; order Oscillatoriales; family Oscillatoriaceae; genus Baaleninema; species Baaleninema sp. The sequence continues at coordinate 15,958 of NZ_JBNGCO010000098.1, read as the reverse complement.
GGAAATTCTCTCCTCACCTGCCTCTTCATCTCCCTACTTCAACACCTCCCCCTGTGCCGTAATCCAATTGGGAACGATGCGCCTACAAGATTTTTCGAGTCCGCTTGCGTCTTTGACTTTTGCTGTGGGACTGGCCGGTGCGTCCGGTTGGCAGTTACCCGCAAAGGCGCAATTGCCGGAATGTGCGCCGCCTCGACCGGGAGAATATTTGTTGTTGGTGGTCAGCGATACGGAAGAGGACCCGGAGATGGTTCGGGGGGTGCTGGCGCCGCAGCTACAAGCGCAAGTTTGCTCGTATCTCGATGAGGTGGTGGTGCGGGTTGAGGGCTTTACGTCTCAGGAGGAGGCGGCGGGTTTGGCGCGATCGATTACGCAAGAAATCGGTCTGGCAGCCTTCGTTACCCGGCCGCCAAGCGGTTCTCAGGAAACGCCCCCCGCTCCGTCTTCGACGCCTGCGACGACGCCGACAACTCCCTCGACAACTTCTTCGGGTTTTTTAGAGTTGCCCCGGGTGGAAGTCATTGAGGCGCGTCCGGCGGGAGGTCAGCCTTCGGCGTCTTCTACGACTTCGACGGGGGATGAGGGGGACGAGGCGGAGTTCGATGTGGCGATCGATCGCGATATGGAGTCGGACGAGCTTCCGCCTGCGAGTTTGTCTGATAGTTCTTTCGAGATTCCTTCGCCGGATGATGAAATCGATACGTCGGATTTACCGGTTTACGTTCCGGTTCCGCAGTCGTCGGGGGCTTCGACTTTCCCGCCAACGACGACGGTAACGCTTCCGACAACGCCTTCTTCTTCTACGTCTCCGTCTGCGACGACGGCTTACAATCCTCAAACTCTCGCGCCGGGATATGCGGTGTTGGTGGATTATTTCAATCAAACTCAGGTGGCGGCGCAGGTTCGGCAGTTGACGAACCAAAATGTCGGTTTGGTCTCCTACGGTCAACGGCCGTTTTTGTTGGCGGGTTATACGTCTAATGAAATGGAGGCCAATCAGCTACTTCAACGACTCAGCAGTAACGGGTTTTGGGCGATGGTGGTGGACAGTCAGCGCGTGATGGTGATCGCTCCGCAAGTGGCGGCGTATTGAGGTGGTTGGCAGGGGCTGGCTGTTGATTTGCGGCGAAAGTGACAGGATTTGGCTGTTTTTAAGAGTTGACTAAAAAATCAAGCGTATAGCCATGTTAGCCCCATAGTTTACAGTTCTATTATCGCCGCCCAACCCTCCTTTGTCAACCCTTCTGGCCGGAGGCGAGTTTTGAGGGTTTTTTTGAAAATTTTCGGGGAGAATTCGGCCGGGGGAATCCAATCCAAAGACCCGCGCGAGCCTTGGCGACATCAGGGATTGCAGAGGGCGTATCTGTACGATCGATCGCGTGGGGTGGTATAAACGGGGGGAGTTTTGAGGAGTGGGAGGAACCAGAAAACCCCGTGTCGATTGGAGTTGTTTTAGCTGTTATCGTGGGCGTCGTGGTGGCCGTTGTAGCTCTCGGCGCGATCGCCTTGGAATGGAACTATCGGAGAAAACCGGGAAATCGCCTAGAGTTTCACCCGGGACGCTGGGAATTGGTGGAACGGGAGGGCGATCGATACCGCATTGTCGGGGAGGTAGAACTCTACAACAGTACGAACCGCCTCGAAATCATGATTCCGGAAGTGAGTGCGGAGGCGACGCTGCTCTCGAAAGGGTCGCTGTCGGGAATTTCGAGCCATATTGACATTATCGCCGACCATCCCGACGCTCCGGCGCGAGAGGATGGCTACTGGTTCGCCTATATCGTCAAAGCTCGCGAATCGACTCGTTTCAAGCTGGTTGTGGAACTGCGGGGAGAGGATTTGACGCAACTTCAAACCCTCTGGGTGAAAGTGCGCTATCTCACTTACGGTCCTGGGGGACGAATTCCGCGCACCGGTCATGTGGTCTTTCCGCTGCAATATCCGGAACCGGAGGCTTCGGCGAACTGGCTGGTGAAAGAGGAGGCGGAAGTTTTACCGATTAAAACTCATTTGCTGACCCATTTGGACGATCCGGTGGAGGTGGTGCGGCGATATGTTCTTCCCCACGCGAACCCGGAAACGGATATCGTGACGATCGGGGAAACGCCGCTGGCGATTATTCAGGGTCGCTGGCGCGATCCGGCGTCGGTGAAACCCGGCTGGGTGGCGCGGCGTCTGTGTTATTTTTTCCTTCCGACGTCGAGTCTGGCGACGGCCTGCGGGTTGCAGACGTTGGTGGATTTGGTGGGGCCGTGGCGGGTGTTGTTGGCGTTCGTGGGCGGTTCGGTGGCGAAGGTTCTGGGGAAACCGGGGATGTTCTATCAGTTAGCGGGGGAACAGGCGCGGTTGATCGATGATGTGACGGGAACGCTACCGCCTTACGATCGATTTATCGTGTTGGGGCCCTACAATCCGAAAGCGGTGGTCGATCGTATTCGTCGGGAGACGGGTTTGGCGGCGGCGATCGTGGATGTGAACGATTTGAAAGCCGTTAAAATATTAGCAGCGACCGACCGTCTCCCGGAACCGTTTCTCGAAGCGGCGTTGCGGACGAATCCAGCGGGAAATGCTGACGAACAGACGCCGCTGGTCTTAATTCGACGGCGCACGTCGTAACTTGAGGCTGTTATTTGAGGCTGTTATTTGAGGCTGTTATTTGAGGCCGTGATTTGAGGCTGGAATTCGAGATCGATCGCACACCTGTCGTTACGCTTCCCCTATTATGAACGCCGCTCCTCCGACTCCTTCGACTCCTTCGATCGAGATCCGTCCGATTCAGTTTCGCGATCTCGAGGAAATCGAAACGCTTCTGCAATCCGATGCGTTTACGGCCAAAAGTCCCAGCGACACGCTGGATTTGGCGGCGCATCTCGACAGCATCCGTCAGTGTTACGGACTGCTGAAATTTCTCAGTTGGTTTCCCAATCCCTATCAGAATTTACTACGGGCTTACGTGGCTCAGCGCGATCGCGACCTGTTAGGGGCGATTCAGGTGTCTCCCATCAACCGCGCGGCGAGTACCTGGCGGGTCGATCGCGCCATCGTCGATCCGGTGGCGGGAAGTCAAGATACGGGAACGACGCTGTTACGCCACTGTCTGCAAACGATTTGGGAGGCGCGGACTTGGATTGTGGAAGTGGACGTGAACGATCGCGCGGCGATGGCGTTGTACCGTCACAACGGCTTCCAACCGCTGGCGCAGATGACCTATTGGAATCTGGAACCGGAACAGTTGGCGGTTTTGGCGCAGCGGGAACCGGATTTACCGAACCTGACGCCGGTGAGCAATTCGGACGCGCATCTGCTGTACCAACTGGATACGGTATCGATGCCGCCGTTGGTGCGTCAAGTGTTCGATCGACATATTAGCGATTTCAAAACCAGTCTGTTCGGTTCGTTGATGTCGGCGCTCAAACAGTGGTTTGCGAAAACGGAAGTCGTCAGCGGTTATGTTTTCGAGCCGCAACGGAAAGCGGCGATCGGGTATTTTCAAATTGAGTTGAGCCATCATGGGAAGTCTCCTCACGAGGCGACGCTGACGGTGCATCCGGCGTATACCTGGTTGTATCCGGAACTGTTGGCGCAGATGGCGCGAATCGTTCAGCAGGTTCCGCCGCAGTCGTTGCGCGTATCTTCGACGGACTATCAACCGGAACGGGAAGAGTATTTAACCTCTTACGGTGCGGAACCCATCGCGCATACGCTGTTGATGTCTCGGTCAGTGTGGCACAAGCTGCGGGAAACGAAACAGGTGAGTTTAGAAGGGTTGCAACTGTCGGACGTTTTAGGGGGATTGCAGCCGTCTCGCAAACCGGTTCCCGGTCGGATGATGTGGTTCCACGAATGGACGGAGGGAATGCAGCCAGACGATCGACACCACCCGGAACGCAGCAACGGCGAACGCGGTGGGAAGGATGGGGAATCCTCGAGTGATCGCGAGAAGGGTTAAGGGTTTAATGGAACGGGTTTCAGCGTTAGGTCTCGATCTCGGTCGCCGTCGTATCGGCGTGGCGGGGTGCGACGGTTTGGGGTTGACGGCGCGGGGTTTGACGACGATTTCCCGCAAGTCGTTCGATCGAGATCTGTCGGAACTGCGTCGTTGGGTGGAGGAACGGGAAGCGACCCTGTTGGTGGTGGGTTTACCGTACCAAATGGACGGTGAGTTGGGTAAGCAGGCGTATCGGGTGCAGAAGTTAGCCAAACGCATCGGTCAGGCGTTGCAGCTTCCCATCGAGTTTGTAGACGAGCGCCTGAGTTCTGTGGAGGCGGAGGAGTTGATGAGAGAAAGGGGACAGGAACCGTCGCGGGAGAAAGGGACGATCGATCGCAAGGCGGCGGCGTTGATTTTACAGCGGTGGTTGGACGAACGGCGCGATCGCGGTTGAGTTGTTGAGGATGAGAGCGTTACTTCCGATTCTCGCCATCGTCCTGGGGGCGATCGTGACTCCTGCTCATGAATACGCCGGAGGGATTCGTTTTTTATTGATGGTCATGTTGGCGAATGCTTTTATCGGCATTGAGTTTAAAAAGCTTTACCAACAGCTTAATTTTCGGTCGGGATTGGTGGTGTTAGCCAACATTGTCTTAAGTTTTGTTTGGTATGGTTTAATCGTACAATTCGACGAATCTTTGGCGAAAGTTGTCTTTTTAACGGCGATTTCGCCCACAGCGACGGCAGCGCCAGCGATGGCGAGTTTTTGGGGCGGCAAGGTTGAGTTTGTTACGGCGTCGGTCATTTTAACGAATAGTTCGATCGCCTTAAGTTTGCCGTTTTTAAGTCAGTATTTTTTTCAGATTGACTCCGATATATCGACTTTTGGTATTTTGCAATCCGTTGCTATTTTAATTATAAAACCTTTAGTTATTTCGAGATTATTAAGATTTTATAAATCTCGTAATTTTCAAAAAACGCTCAAAAATATATCCTTTATCTGTTGGTTGTTGTTGCTATTTTTAGCCAGTGCCAAATCCTCCCATTTTATTGTTTACGAAAGCCAAGTCAGTTGGAAAGTTTTACTGTCGATCGCCCTGGGTTCTGCTTTAGTGTGCGGGTCGAGCTTTTACGTGGGCAGATACCTGGGCGGCAGGGCATTCGATCGAGAATCGAGCCAATCCCTAGGGCATAAAAACACCATGTTTACCGTTTGGTTTGCCCTATCGTTTCTCAATCCGACCTTAGCCCTGAGTCCAATGTTCTATATTATTTTCCAAAACCTCTACAACGCCTATCAAATTTCACAAGTGAGTCCTTGGAGAGAATCTTCAGCCTCTTCCGTTCCGTCTGGCTCCTCTCGTGAGATAAAATAAAGCTGAGTAACCGTCTACCGCAATCTCTACAGGGTATCTACGAGGAGGATTTGGCTGAACGTCAGTCAAACCCCAGAAATTCCGCCGCGATCGTCGTTTCCGGGTCGATAGGTTCCGAGAGGTCTGTTGCGTTGTGCCGCCAGAGTCCAACCGCCGTATCGATACGATCGCCGCAGATTATGGATTCGCAAACGCGGGACGGAGTCCTGTCGCCTGGGTTTTCTGACGTGATTAAGCTTTCTCTAATTCATCCAACACAAGCCGCCCCTATCCAGAGCTGGACTTTCGATAACGAACCCGTCGTTCGCATCGGTCGTTCCAAAGACAACGACGTGGTGATTCACGGTTCTCTCGTCTCGAGACATCACCTCGAACTATGGAACCGTCAAACCCACTGGGAAATCATCAATTTCGGTACGAACGGCACCTTTGTCAACGGTAAACCCGTGCGACAGATGCCGGTATGGGATGGAATGACGTTTCGCTTGGGTTCGACGGGTCCGAAACTGCACTTACACTTGAATTCGAGTTCGTTGCAGAGAGAAGAGGGTCGAGTGAACAGCGAACAGTAAGCAGCGAGCAGTTTTGGTAGAGTGCGTGACTTGAAAAATCGGGTGTTGCCATGAGACCGAGAAATCGTCATCCCATCATCCCCTCATCCCCTCATGGGGAATTTCCCGGCGTTGACATCTCTTGCATAACGGTTTCGATGTTGACTTGAAAATAGGCTTCGCGATTTCCGAGTTGTCGCGCCAGTTCCAAGCCTCGTCGGAAGGCTTCCAAGGCGGGGCCGTAGTTTTGGCGTCGCTGTTGCAGTTGTCCGATGCGATCGTATGTGACCATTAAGCCGTAAAGGTCTCGCGCCAACTGGCGAACGTCGATTTGGGTACGGTACACTTGCAACGCTGCATCAAACTCGTTATAGCGTTCGTAGAGGGCGGCCAGGCGATCGAGGGCTTCTTGAGCGCGGTAGAACTGCAAGGCTTCCCAAGCGATGCGATAGGCGTCTTGAAACTCTGCGACGGCGGCGTTTAACTGTCCGATGGCGGCGTAGTCGTCTCCGATAGCGAGTTTTAACGCGGTCATTTGTGCGATGTTGTTGAGGGTGCGGTAGTAAGCTTCCAAGTCCTGTTTGACGGCGATGGCATCTTCATACCAGCGCAGTTGGTCGTAAATATAGGCTAACTGTGTCAAATAGTAAGCTTCCGACAAGCGATCGCCGCGAGCAACGGCCATTTCCCGCAATTCTCGATAGGCGGCGGCGGATTCCTCGTAATCCAAATCCTGCAAGGCGATGCGGGCGATTTTCCGTAAGGTTTCTTCTTCCGTCACGGAGTCGTTGCGATCGCGGGCGATGGCTAACACCCGTTCGAGTAAGTCCAACGCCGCCTGACGCGCCCCGACTTCTTCGTAAGCCTGAGCTAACTGCTGTAACACTTCCACGTCGGGAGTTTCCCGTTTCTCGAACTGTTCCGTTTGCAGTTGGCGCAACCGTTGCGTAATGACTTGCGCTTGATAGAAGTTTTCCTGCTGCCAGGCGAGGCTTCCGACGCGCAGGAGGGCTTCTAATTCCGCCGAAGTCCCTAAAAACCGCCGCAAGCGGATTTCCCGGTTCCACAACTCGAAGGCGGTGGTGGTATCTCCTTGGGCGAAAGCGGTTTGTGCGCGAGCGTCGAGGGCATCGAGGGCGCGATCGAGCTGGCGTCGTTCCTCGGGTTTCAAGTCCGTTTCGCCCTCCCAAACCGCTTCAGGAATCAGGGAATCGGGTTCCGTCAGTTCTAAGGGACTGGGGGGAAAGCTGTTTTCAGACTGGGCGCGAACCGTCGGTGAGAACGCCAAACTCCCGAGGAGAGTCGCCACAGCGAGGGCGTTGGCTGATACAGTAAGAAACCGAAATCGCAAATGCAAAAAAGCCATTGATGTGGGGTCGATCGTGCGTGTAAATCAGTTATGGACCGTTCTGCGCCTCCGACGCCGAGAGATCTTTCGGGCGGTCGGACTGCTCTGTGCTGCCGTGGCGGTGAGTTCTCTCGTCGGATGTAGTTTGCCGCAAGTGAAAGCCGAAAATCGGCTGTTTCTCCAGCTGTCGGTGGATTATCTCGATCGCACCGAGTTAGAAGCGATCGAATTTCGCCAAACGCCAGTCGGCGGACTGTCCGCTCTCACCTACGATCGCCAACAGGGAGTTTTTTACGCCCTCTCGGACGATCGTGGGATGTTGGCTCCGGCTCGATTTTATACTTTAACCTTGACCCTCGACAGCAGCGACCCGAAGGCGCCGCGAATTGGCGCAGTTTCCGTGACGGACGTTACCGAACTGAAAGACGAAACCGGACAAGCCTTTGCTCCCGGTGCGATCGATCCCGAAGGACTAGCGTTATCCCCAGACGGAACCCTGTTCGTGTCGAGCGAAGGCGTAGCCAGCGAGGGCATTGGGCCCTTTGTAGCAGAGTTCGATCGTAGTGGGGAGCTTATCCGCAAACTGCCCCTACCGGAATATTTTCTTCCCGACGCGGCGGGGGAGGCGCAAGAACTGGGGGTGCGAGACAATCTCGGCTTCGAGGCGTTAACCGTGGGCGGCTTGGGAAGCGGAGAACCCTATCGAGTGTTCGCTGCCACCGAATCGGCACTGCAACAGGATTTCGATCCCGAAACCGACAGGGTTGAAGAGATTAACAGTCGTCTGTTGCACTACGTCGTCATCGGCGGTCGATCGCAAATCGTGGCCGAACACCTGTATCGTCTCGACCCGCCCCCATCGTCCCTGACGATTAGCAACGGTTTAGTAGAACTGCTGTCCCTCGACGGCGCGAGCGCCCTCAATCTCCAGGTCAGCGGCTATTTTCTCGCTCTCGAACGCAGTTTCGGCGTTTCTGGCTTCGGCGCGAAACTGTTCCAAGCCAACATCGGCAGTGCCACGGATGTTTCGACGCTCACCTATTTACGGGGAGATCTCGACGGGATCGATCCCTTAGCCAAACGGTTGTTATTGGATTTAAACCAGTTAGACTTCGACCTCGACAACCTGGAAGCCATGACTTTCGGCCCCCGTTTGCCGGACGGTTCTCAGAGTTTGTTGTTCGTGAGCGACAATAACTTTCGCGACGAACAAGCGACGCAAATTTTGTTGTTTCGGTTGCAAAAAGCGTCACTATAATTGACAATTAAAAATCGATAATCGATACCGTTTTTTAGGGCGAAGCGTCTTGGGTCGCGAAGAACGAGCGGCGAACAGCAGACCGCGCAGGCAGTTTTTATCTCGTCGCGTCTTGCGGGTTTAGCCCCCTCGGACTCTGGCATCTTGTCTCGTACCTTTGGCTTTTCATAATAATCACTCATGACACATTCGACGGATTTAAAAACCTTAGCCAGTTGGATGGCCTCGGATTTCAGCAACCGCGAACAAGCCTTTAACAATCCGCCTTTGTTCGCCCAAGTTCGGGCTTGTATGCGTCCACTTTCGCCAGAAGTCCTCTCGGGGGTCAGTTTTTACTTAGAACAAGCCTACGAATACGCCCTGAACCGTCCCTATCGGACGCGAGTGTTGAATCTCCAAGTCGATGGCGAAGCAGAGAACGGAAAAATCGTAATTACCAATTATGCCATCGATAACGCCGACGAATTTTTCGGCGCGTCTCGAGAACCGGAGCGGTTGCGTTCTTTGACAAGCGGTCGATTAAAACCTCTATCGGGTTGTAACTTTCTTGTAGACTGGACGGGACAAAGTTTTAAAGGAAGCGTCGAGCCAGGAAAAGGCTGTATCGTGGAGCGAAACGGGAAAACCACCTATCTCGAAAGTACCTTTGAAATTTCAGCCACTCACTTTACCACACTCGATCGCGGCTACGATCCCGATAGTGGAGAGCGCGTTTGGGGATCGGTAGCAGGGGCGTTTGAATTCGAGCGTTTGACGAGTTTCGCTAACGAAGTTCGCCTTTGAGGAGTTGTGGGAGAGCGCCCGCCTGACGAGATGGCGTTGCTGAAATAACGGCGTCGTCTCCCTGTCGGTTTTCCCCCATCGATTAATGTGTCGCAAGGTACACCAAACCTGGTAGATTTAGCGAGTATCGGTAAGCAATCTTGTAACAGCATGAAAGTACTAGTAATTGGCGGTGATGGATATTGCGGTTGGGCAACCGCGCTGTACCTGTCCAATCGCGGACACGAAGTAGCCATCTTGGACAACTTGGTACGGCGTCACTGGGACAACCAGCTACAAGTTGAAACCCTGACGCCCATCGCCCCGATTCAGAAGCGAATTCAGCGTTGGTACGAACTCACCGGGAAGACGATCGACCTGTATATCGGCGATATCAACGATTACAGCTTCCTCATCGAGAGTATGCGCCAGTGCGAACCCGAGGCGGTGGTTCACTTCGGCGAACAGCGTTCGGCGCCGTTTTCGATGATCGATCGCGAACGCGCCGTAGAGACGCAAGCCAACAACGTCCTCGGCAACCTGAACTTGCTGTACGCCATGAAAGACGAGTTCCCCGATTGCCACTTGGTGAAATTGGGAACGATGGGCGAATACGGCACGCCGAATATCGACATTGAAGAAGGCTACATCACCATCGAACACAACGGGCGCAAAGACACCCTGCCCTATCCCAAACAACCGGGAAGTTTCTACCACCTCAGCAAAGTTCACGACAGTCACAACATCCACTTTGCTTGCAAGATTTGGGGCTTGCGTGCCACGGACTTGAACCAAGGCGTGGTGTACGGCGTGCTGACGGAAGAAACGGGTATGGACGAAATGCTCGTCAACCGTCTCGACTACGATGAAGTGTTCGGGACTGCCCTCAACCGTTTCTGCATCCAAGCCGCCATCGGCCATCCGCTGACGGTGTACGGTAAAGGCGGGCAAACCCGAGGCTTCCTAGACATTCGCGACACGGTGCGTTGTATCGAGATTGCCATCAACAACCCCGCCAACGCTGGAGAGTTCCGCGTGTTCAACCAGTTCACGGAAATGTTCAGCGTGGCGGACTTGGCGATGAAGGTGAAACAAGCCGGCATTGCTATGGGCTTAAACGTGGAAATCGACAATCTGGAAAACCCCCGCGTCGAACTCGAAGAACACTACTTCAACGCGAAAAACACGAAGCTCATCGACCTCGGGTTACAGCCTCACTACCTGTCCGACTCGCTGTTAGATTCGTTGCTGAACGTGGCGATGAAGTACAAAGAGCGGGTTGACCAGAAAAACATTCTGCCCAAGGTGTCTTGGCGTCGATAAAGAGAAAACGGGTGTCCGAGACCTCGGTTTGTCCCGTGCTGTCAGCCTGGGGCGATCGATCGCCGAATTTTTGCAACGACCGGTAGACCATGCGTATTGCCCTATTTACCGAAACCTTTTTACCGAAAGTCGATGGCATCGTCACTCGTCTGCGCCATACCGTCGAACATTTACAGCGGTTGGGAGACGAAGTGTTGGTGGTTTGCCCCGATGGAGGGTTGACCGAGTACAAAGGGGCGAAGATCCTGGGCGTTCCGGGATTTCCGCTGCCTTTGTATCCCGAGTTAAAGTTGGCCGTTCCCAATCCCTGGATTCGTCCGGTGTTAGAGGAGTTCGCGCCGGATTTGATTCACATCGTCAATCCGGCGGTGTTGGGATTGGGCGGACTGTATTACGCCAAGTCGATGAAAGTGCCGTTGGTGGCCTCGTACCACACCCATTTACCGCAGTATCTCCAGCATTACGGGTTGGGAATGTTTGAGGAGGTGCTTTGGGGATTGCTGCGGGGCGCCCACAACCAAGCGCAGTTGAATTTATGTACCTCTACGGCGATGGTGGAGGAGTTGAGCGCCCACGGCATCGAACGGGTAGACTTGTGGCAGCGCGGGGTGGATACGGAGATGTTTCAACCGCACTTGGCCAGTCAGAAAATGCGCGATCGTCTGACGCAAGGGAATCCCGACGCGCCGCTACTGCTCTACGTGGGTCGGTTGTCGGCGGAGAAGGAGATCGATCGCATCCGTCCCGTATTAGAAGCCATTCCCAACGCTCGTTTGGCGTTAGTTGGAGACGGTCCGCACCGTCAGGCGCTCGAGGAGCATTTTGCAGGAACGCCGACGAACTTTGTCGGGTATTTGCAAGGATTGGAGTTAGGGGCGGCTTACGCCTCGGCGGACGCCTTTATTTTCCCGTCCCGCACGGAAACGCTAGGACTGGTGCTATTAGAAGCGATGGCGGCCGGTTGTCCGGTGGTGGCGGCTGGAACGGGCGGTATTACCGATATCGTCACGGACGGGTCGAACGGCTATTTGTTCGACCCTGCCGACGAAGAAGGGGCGATTCGCGCCACGCAACGCCTGCTCGATAATACGGAAGAGCGGGAAACGCTGCGATCGAACGCTCGTCAGGAAGCGGAACGTTGGGGTTGGCAAGCGGCGACGCGCAACTTACAACAGTACTATCGCGGCGTTATGACGGCTGGTCAGCTTCCGTCGGCGGCGTAACGGGTTAAAATCCAAGCGTTTAACAAAATCGACGTCGATCGTCAAGTTTTCATTCATTTAGAGTAGAGCGTCTGTTGAGATGTCTCTACTCTATTTTTTGGGGAATATACCCGTATTCAGTCAATGGCTGTTTGACCGCCTATCCGATCCCCGGCATGACGCAGACACCCGATTTTTAACGATATTCCCTTATTTTAGCCGTAATAGGAGAAAAAAAACCGTTTTCTTGACCGAGAACCCTGTAATTCCCGATTATATAAGATTCCCGGCATCTTGGAGATACCGGGAATCTCGAGAGGCATTTCAAGACAACACTGCCCTGGAAAAACGGCGAGAGCGGGCCAACACCGTCTTTTTGACTACTCCCCGCGCTGAAGCGACGGGGATTCCCCGGAGGGATTTCAGAACTTCCGACTTGTCGGACTCATAGGCGAAGTCAAATACGCCTCTATGGGTTGCCCAAAGGCTTCCCTTTACTTGTTTGCGATCGCCTTTGATCTCTCGCCGATGGAACCACTTTGCTACCGACATTTCTGCGTGATGCAAGTCTGCCCTCACGGGATGTTAAGCCCCTTCCATTCGGGTTATCGAGAAGGTAATTCAATTATATCACTGCGGCTAAAGCCGCACGAGTCGCGTTTCCGCCCCGGATTAAAATCACGGGGCTACCACGCTCCCGGACTCTTTCGTGTTAGATGGTTTACCAATTTTTCGCGATCGAGCGGTAACTTTTTAACAAAAATTTCCTAAAATTTATCTTCCTCAGCATTCCTTTACACTTCTTGAGGATAGTGTTAAGACAAACTGCAATCTCGATGAAGTTTCATCTGAAAGTCAGATAATAAAACCAGAAAAACACTCAACTGAGATTCCATGAGAGGGTCGGGTGAAACCCTGACTGCATCACGGGTTGGAGTCTGGAAAACGCGACGTTTCTCAGACGAACCAACGATAGGATTCAATTATTCAATTATAGGAGATGGTTATGACCGAAAAGGTTCGATCGAATTGGCGAAATATTGCAATTGTCGGTCCCTACTTAAGTGGAAAAACAACCTTACTCGAAAGTCTATTGTTCGTGACGGGAGCGACGACGCGCAAAGGCAGCGTCGCCGAGGGCAACACTGTCGGCGACAGCGCCCCAGAAGCGCAACAACGACAAATGAGCGTGGAAGTTTCCGCCGCCTGCACCGAGTACGGCGGCGTTAACTTTACCTTTCTCGACTGTCCGGGGTCGATCGAGTTCGCCCAAGAAACCGACAACGCCCTTATCGGCGTAGGTTCGGCGGTTGTTGTCTGCGAACCGGACCTCAGCCGCGTTCTCACCCTGGCGCCGCTGTTTAAATTCCTCGACGATTGGGAAATTCCCCATATCGTCTTTATAAACAAAATGGATCGCCCCACCTCCAGTTTTGGCGAGGTGTTGAGCGCCCTGCGCCAGGTGTCGTCTCGTCCCCTAGTTCCCCATCAATACCCCATTCGCCAAGGGGACAACGTCACCGGATTTATCGATCTCGTCAGCGAACAGGCGTTTCAATTCCACGAAGGAGCGCCCTCAGACCCGATTCCGCTACCGGATAGCCTCAAAGAAGAAGAACACCTCGCACGGCAAGAAATACTCGAAAGCCTTGCCGATTTTGACGATAATCTCCTCGAAGAACTCCTCGAAGACATCGAACCGCCCCAAGAGGAAATCGTCAAAGACCTAAAAATGGAACTCGGGGCCGATCTCATTGTACCCGTGTTTCTCGGCGTCGCCACGGAAGATTACGGCGTGCGCCACCTCCTCGATGCCTTGCTGCGGGAAACTCCCGAACCGAGCGAAACCGCCAAACGTCGCGGCATCGACGCCAAAGCCGACCGACCCATTGCCCAGGTTCTCAAAACCTACTACACCCCTCAAGGGGGCAAACAGTCTCTCGTGCGGGTGTGGAACGGCACGCTAACGGACGGTATGACCCTCGATGGCAGTCGCATCGGGGGCATTTACCGCCTGATGGGAGGGGAACAAAAGAGCCTGCAAGAAGCGCAAATCGGCGCAATTGTGGCGTTGGGACGACTCGACACCGCGCAAACGGGAGACACGCTCAGCGACGACGGCAGCGTGGAATTGCCGAAAGCGGAAGCGTTAGCGCCTGTGTTTGCTTTGGCGATCGCTCCAGAACGGCGCAAAGACGAGGTAAAAATGAGTTCGGCTCTGTCGAAACTCGTCGAAGAAGATCCCGCCTTGACTTGGGAGCAACACGCCGACACCCACGAAATCATTTTATGGGGTCAGGGTGAGATTCATATCAAGGTGGCGCTCGATCGCCTGCGGCGGAAGTACAACCTTCCCATGACGACGCGCCAGCCGAAAGTCCAGTATAAAGAGACGATTCGCCAATCGGTTTCGTCCGTTCACGGACGGTACAAACACCAGAGCGGCGGACACGGACAGTTTGGCGACGTTTACCTCGACATCAAACCTTTAGAACGGGGTGCGGGATTTGAGTTCAACGAAACGATTGTTGGCGGCGTAGTTCCCAAACAGTACATTCCCGGCGTAGAAACGGGCGTTCGGGAGTATCTGGAACAGGGGCCGTTGGGGTTTCCGGTGGTGGACGTAGCGGTGACGCTGACGAACGGTTCTTACCACTCGGTCGATAGTTCCGAACAGGCGTTCAAACAGGCGGCGCGAGTGGCGATGCAGGCGGGAATGCCCCAATGTCAGCCGGCGTTACTCGAACCCATCGCGTCGGTGGATATTTCGACGCCGAACGAATTCACCTCGAAGGTGTTACAACTGATTAGCGTGCGGCGGGGGCAGATTCTCGGTTACGAAGCGATCGCCGGATGGAAAGGTTGGGACAAAGTTTCGGCGTACCTACCGGAGTCGGAAATGCAGGATCTGATCGTGGAACTGCGATCGCTGACGATGGGCGTCGGCTTCTTCAACTGGAAGTACGATCGCCTGCAACAGGTTCCCGAGAAACTTGTCGAACGGATTCTGTCCCAATTGTCCGACGATTGACATCCTCTCCCAGCAACCCGTTCCGGGTATGCTGGGAAATTCCTTGGGTCGCCCCAAAGATTTCCGGCTTCAACAGGTGCCAGCTAGACTGAGCCACCTCAGCCCCCGCCGCCTCCCCTTCACAGGCCGTTTCAATTCCCCGTTGCCCACGGGTACAGATGACTTGTCCACTCGCCACATCACGGGGTTTAATTGACCCGCAGTTAGGGAAGGATCTGATTCACAAATTTTCCCAGCCCAGCATCTAGAGTGTGTTTGCCCAACATTCCTATCCCCCCTTCGCCGGGGGATGAGATCTTCGACAAAAATCATCCCTGCGCCGTCGCAGAGGTGATGAGCCAGCTTGAAATGCCAGTCTTTTCGCGTATCGGCAATCCGTTGATGGACTCTCGCAATCTTCTTCTGAAGCTTCAGCCAGTTAGCTGACCCCTTCTGCTTTTTCTTAAGTCTGCGTTGCAGCAATTTCAGCTTGCGGTGCAGATTGTTGAAGAAGCGAGGTCGCTTGACCTGTTCTCCATCAGAGGTTGAAAGAAAGTATTCCAGTCCAACGTCAATTCCTACCGGATGTCCGTGAGGTATCGTGTCAGGGATATCAACGTCAGCCTGAAGGCTCAGCATGACAAAGTACCCGGATGCCTTGCGGATAATTCGAGCTTGTTTTACCCGGAATATCTCTGGTATTTCGCGCGACCAGCGAACCCGAACCCATCCCAACTGAGGCATTTGAGCATCTGGGGGAAGACAAAGCTTCGCATCCGGTTGGGCTTTTTTAACCGCCACGACTCCCAGGAGGCTTCCATTTTTCGGACGACTTGTTGAAGAACCATCGCGTTGACAGTCTTTAATCGGGGGTATTCAGCTTTGGCCGCAGTCAAGGACTTGCACTGCCGCGCATAGCTGGGAAATGGCGCATCCGCTGGCAAGATGTATTCGGTCCGAATCGAACAGGCATTCACGGGCGACTTGCGGGAATTTAGCCAATCCTTACGTTCGTGCAGAGCAAAGTTCCAGACCTGGCGGCACAGATCCAAAATGCGCTCGATGTCTGAAACCTGCTCCGCCGTTGGCTCTAGCTTGAATTCCCACGTGATACACCGCATGAAACTATCCTAGCTTGGGAAATAAATAGGGCTTGCTGAAAAGAAGTGAAAAGCTTACGGCGTAAGGCTTAGAGGA
>NZ_JBNGCO010000097.1:0-18843 GCF_049974805.1 Baaleninema sp. | reverse complement strand
TTATAGCAGAGTCGCCCTGAAAGGGCGAGGCTTTAGACCCAAAATTTCTGGTAAATCCCGCAAAGTTCGCCTCGATCGATCTACTCGAGGGAGACGGGAACGCCTCCCTGGTGGCTGGATTCCGTCAGTCCCCGCAA
Organism: Baaleninema sp.; assembly: GCF_049974805.1. Taxonomy (NCBI): domain Bacteria; kingdom Bacillati; phylum Cyanobacteriota; class Cyanophyceae; order Oscillatoriales; family Oscillatoriaceae; genus Baaleninema; species Baaleninema sp. The sequence continues at coordinate 18,706 of NZ_JBNGCO010000097.1, read as the reverse complement.
GACTTTCACGAGTTCGACCCCCACCCATCCGGAGGATCGATCGCAGGGTTGGTTCGATCGAACGCTCTCGAGAAAGCCCTCGAAGGCGCGACGTAACGGCTCTCCAGGGGGACAGTCGATCGATTCCCGTTCCGTCGCTGAAGCCACCCAATCCCCCGCCTCGCTGCGATCGACCCGGCCGCGATACAGCATCAGCGGCGACTCGTTCAGTTCGTCAAACACCAACGTTCCCTCGCTTCCCACCACGGCCAACCGCCGTTGTTTGTCGGGATTGCACCAACAGAGGTGAATTTGCGCCCGAAACCCGCTCGGATACAGCAACGTCGCCCAAGCCACATCCGCCAATCCCTGGGGAAACCAATCCGACGGTGCAGCCTCGGCGTGGGGTTGCAACCAAACTTCTCCCGTGGCGCTGACTTGCGTCGGCGATTCCCCCAGCCAACGGTTGAAAATGGCGATGTCGTGAATCACCAAATCCCATAAAACATCGACATCTCGGCGAACCGGCCCTAAATGGGTTCGCGCTGCGTATCCGTAGCGCAGCTGTCCCAAGGCGCCGCTGTTGACGACTTCGGCGCCTCGTTCGACGGTGGGATTGAAGAGATAGGTATGATCGACGCAGAGAACGAGATTTTTGGACTCGGCCAGGCGACAGAGTTCGATCGCCTCTTGGGGGTCGAGGGTGAGGGGTTTCTCGGCGAAGACGTGACAGCCGCGATCGAGAATTTGCGAAATCGTCTCGTAATGGTCGGTGGCGGGAGTGGCCACCAACACCGCCTGCACTTGCGGGAGCGCCTTAACGCTGGCCCATCCCGTGGTCAAAATCACTCGTCCGTCCAACTTGTATTTTTCCGCCATCGCGGCGAGGCGTTCCGGGTCGCGATCGACCACGGCCGCTAACTCCGCGTCGGGATGTTCGAGGACGTTGCGAATCAGATGATTTCCCCAGCGTCCCGCGCCGATAACCACAATACCAACCATAAAAATTCTCGAAATCGAGCAGATATAGCAATTTAAGAGGTCTCAGAGCCGCTGTCGATCGCTGCGCTTCCTTGAGACAGTGCCAAAAAGGCTTCCTGTGCGGCAGCTTGTTCGGCTGCTTTAATCGATCGTCCGGTTCCCTCTCCCAAGCATCGGTCGTTCAACCAAACCCGAGCGCAAAACCGATCGTCGCTGTTATGTTCTCGTTGCACCTCTTCGACGCGATACTCCGGAAGTAAACGGTGATGTCCCTGAGTCCATTCTTGCAACGCCGCTTTGTAATTCTGTCGCGCCGGGTCGCGCAACACTTTTTCAGCCAGAGGTTTAAAGTGGGAGTCGAGCCAGGGTCGAATCAGTTCTGTGGTGTGGGTACTGAGATACAACGCCCCCGAAACCGCTTCCAAGGCGTCGGCCAAGCGCGATCGATAGCCGGACTTGTCGGCGGCGGCGCTCCCGGCCATGACCAAATATCGATCGATTCCGTAGCCTTCGGCGATATCCGCCAGCACCCGATCGCTCACCAATACCGATCGCACCGCCGCGTAATCCCCCACTTTCACCTCGGGATAAGTTTCCCAGAGCAATTCAGCCGCCGCCAAGCGAATCGCCGCGTCGCCGATAAATTCTAACCGTTCGTAGTTCCGTTCGGCTGACGCCGTGGGATGAGTCAGGGCAATATCCAAACAGTTCCAGTTTAACTCGGGGCGATCGTCGATGCCGAATTTGAGAACCAACTGACGTAATGCTTGCAACCGACGGGGATGAATTGAGGACATTGAAACTGACTAGCAGACTTAAAAAAAAGAGACTCGAGTGGAAAACTCGCAACTCGCAGCGACTTCCAGGGTCGATCGCTGTCGAGAGCCAGAATTAGAAATCCAGCATTAGAAATCCAGAATGAGAAGCAGAGAAAGCAGTCATAAGCCGGGTTCTGTTCTCGAGGCCGCCAAACGGTCTCGAGGGCAGTTATCTATCTGGGACGCCTGTTTCCAGACGCCTCGAGCGGTTCTCCAAAACGGGACTGGTAAAAGACCAACCGTCGTCCCTTCGACCTTGCACCCACCCGGGGTTTACCGAGCCAGCACCTCTCGATGCTGCTGGTGCGCTCTTACCGCACCTTTGCACCCTTACCGTTTACAGCGTAAACGGCGGTATGTTTCTGTGGCACTGTCCTCACGCTCGCGCGCACTGGGCGTTACCCAGCAGGTTCGGTCTTTCGGGAGCCCGGACTTTCCTCGAACGGACGTTTCGTCAGGGCGATCTTTGAGACTCGCACCTGAGAGCGTCCGCCCGCAACTGCCTCGCCTACTTTCTCTGCCATTTCTAGTTTGACAGCAGGGGGCGGACGGTGACAAGATCGGAGATCGCGATTTTGGGCAATTGCGATTTTGGGGGCTTTGGCTTGAAATCGCCTCTCGACCCGGCCGCCACCGCGCCAAAATCAAACTGTCGCGTGTTCGACCCGGAAAACGTTACTGAAGAGGTTCGCCACAATTTGCTTGCCTTCCTGGGTCACTTCGAGGTATTTCAGAGCATCTTTGATAAAGGGGTACACCCCGTTCCAATAGAATTTCGGATATCCGTTCCGCAAGTCTCCCGGTGTTTTGTAGCCGAGAGCTTTGTTGGTTCCCGTTTCCTCGAATTCGTAGAAGAGGGCGCTGATTTTTTGCAAATACCGAGGATCGCTCAGTTGTCCGATTAAATCCGCCGCCCGAATCAATCCCGGTAAATTAATCGTGTCTTTGTGGTCTTTTCCGGCGGGAACGGGAAACCGCGTCAGTTCGATGCTGCTGCGAATCACGTGGGCGTCGATGAGGCGGTGGCCGCCGAAGCGTTCGTCGATGAAGAGTTTACCGCGATCGACGTGGTAGGGCGTCAAGGCGGCGTCCGTGGCACCGGGGGGCAGGTACACCATCGTCTCGTCGATTCCCGTGGAGTAGAGTCGCCGTACCGCGTCGTCTTTGCGACAGACGCCTTTGACGTAACCGATATCGTGACACAGCAGAGCGATCGTCACGTGCAACCAGTCTTCGCAGGAGATACCGCCGTCGCGAATATGTCGCCCCCGCAGAATTTCCTGTCCCACGAGGGTCACGAAGATCGTATGTTCGACGTTGTGATAGAGGGCGTCGCTGTTGGCAATGTTTTCCAATGCCATCGCACCCGCCCAGCCGATAATGTCGGCATAGTCAGCTTTCAACCCGCCGTAGGTTCGGTGGTAGTTGTCTTGGAGTTTGGGTACGAAATGGTCGATGAGTAACTGAGTGGCATTAAACATCGCCAGCCTTCCTCCCTTGGCTTGCTCGATTCTCGTTCGTGGCGAGTTTAGACGCTACGAGCGCAGTTTGGTTTCTTTTGATGGTACAACTTACGACCCGTTGCGATCGTTCGTCCAAGACACCCATCCTCTCTTGACGGCGTGCAGCAGTCGATCGATGAGGGCGTAATCGGCTTCGTTGAGGTCTTCGTACAGCAAAAATTCTTTTAACTGATATCGATCGCGTTGGGTGAGAGTGCCGGATTGCCACACTTGAAAAAAGAAATCTGATAAAGCCGGACGGGAGGGTAAAAAGGAAGAGTTCATTTTATAGGGATGGCAACGCTACGATTCGATCGTGGCACTTTTTTTTTAATTTTCTGCGATCTCGTACAACGGACTCTGTAATCTCGGAACTCTTGGAAGGTGATTCGCATCAAGGATTTCTGTAACTGGGATCTGGTGGGTTTGTGATTCGATCGCTTTCGAGAGAGTGACGGCGATCGCTGTTGTTGTCCCTTAAATTTGCTAAAGCTAAATTTAAATAAAAAAATTGATGGATGCTTAGAAAGTCGGGGGGCGTTACGAGGGGACGCCAAACCCCTCGATCGCGGAGATACAGAGAATAGAGAGAATATAGAGGAGATGGAATTACACAGAAAAGAAACTCAGCTTGAGATGGCAAGTCTAGAGACTTCAGAATTCGATCGAGGCGATTTTTTTAAGACAAAAAGAAACAAACGTAGGATTTTTAAAAAAAAATCCTACGTTAATCCTTTTGAAGGGTTAAACCAACAATTCAGTTTTCAACCCGACACAGTGGGATAGAGCCTCATCTCGCATCGGGAAAGGCGATCGCGCGATCTCGTTAACCTTTAATAAACCGGTACAGAGGGATCGATTTCTTTACTCCAAGCATCGATTCCACCTTTGAGGTTCGTCCCTTCGATTCCCGCTTCTTTCAAAATCGACAAGGCTCTCGCCGAACGACCGCCGAGCTTACAATGAGCGATCAGCCGACGTCCGTTCAGCTTTTCTTTAACCTTTTCAACGCCTTCGCCGCGTTCGATTTCAGAAAGCGGAACGAATACCGAGCCGTCAATCTTGGCGATTTCGTACTCGTTGGGGTTGCGGACGTCCAACAACATAAAATCGTCTGCACCGCTGTCCATTAACGCTTTGAGTTCGGAAACCGTCATTTCTGGCATACTCATTTTCCGCTTTTCTTCCTCCGCTTTAGCTTGGGGGATACCACAAAATTGTTCGTAGTCGATCAATTTCTCGATCTTAGGACGTTCGGGATTGGGCCGTAGCTTCAACTCCCGAAACGTCATGTCTAGTGCATTATATAGTAATAAACGCCCGCTGAGAGTTTGTCCGCGTCCCAAGATGATTTTGACCGTTTCGGTGGCTTGGATGACGCCGATGATACCGGGAAGAATTCCCAAAACGCCGCCTTCTGCACAAGAAGGCACCATTCCCGGCGGCGGGGGTTCGGGATACAAATCCCGATAGTTAGGCCCGTCTTCGTAGTTGAACACCGTCGCCTGTCCTTCAAAGCGGAAAATCGAGCCGTAGACGTTGGGTTTGTTTAGCAACACGCAGGCGTCGTTAACCAGATACCGCGTCGGAAAGTTATCGGTTCCGTCAACGACGATATCGTAAGGCTCGATAATCTCGAGAGCGTTTTCTGAAGACAGCCGCGTTTCGTAGAGATTCACCTCGCAGGCGGGGTTAATTTCGTGAATGCGGTCTTTAGCCGATTCAATTTTGGGTTTCCCCACCCAAGAGGTGCCGTGAATGACTTGGCGTTGCAGGTTTGATCGATCGACCACATCGAAATCGACAATTCCCAGAGTCCCGATTCCGGCGGCGGCCAGATACAGCAACAGGGGAGAACCGAGACCTCCGGTTCCCACGCACAACACTTTGGCGGCTTTGAGTCGTTTTTGTCCTTCCAGACTGACTTCCGGAAGGATCAGGTGACGCGAATAGCGTTCGTATTCGTCTTTGGTAAGCTGGATTTGCTCCAGATTGGGATCGAGCATAGCAGTCGAGGTAGGGCAGAGTTAAAATGAGTCGAGCGCGATCGGTTTCGATCGCAAAACCGACGGATATTGAGAAATAGATAAACGAACAACTGCCAACGCCTGTGAGTGTCTCAGGTCGCGCAGGCAGGCTTCAACCGCGTAAGCATTCCTCAGAATATTATCCTAGCGAAAGACTTTCCAGCTTGGACAACTTCGGTCGAGATCGAGGTCGATCTCTACGCACTTACCGTTTCAGCTTGGAACTGGTGGTGTTCGTCGAGTTGCCACGATCGCAGATCGATCGCCTGTCCCTGTTGTACCGAGACGATGACATAAGAATACTGCGGCCAAGCCCAACTGCGATCGACCTCCGAGGGAATCGCAGCATGATTGGGGTGAGAATGGTAAATCCCCAAAATTTGCCATCCGCGATCGCGACTGGTTTTCTGAGCCTCTAACATCACCTCTGCGGCGATGGTATAGCGACGTTCCTGGGTGTTGAATTCCGCCGTCTCGTCAAACGTCGTCGCCGTCTCCTCGTTCCAGGCGTTTTCCGTTTCCCAGACTGCGGCGATCTCTTTCTCTTCCCCCACCGCATACCCCAACATCAAGCCGCAACATTCGCGGGGATAACAGCGTTCGGCATGAGATTCAATTTGTTGGCGGAGTGGGGAAGACAGACGTAAAACCACGGCGTCAAATCACGGGACGGTAGAACTCTACAATTGACACTCCCACGAATAGAATTCGTGGGATTCTTGGCTCAACGATCTGGCTTACAAATTTGCCTCGGAAGCCAAATGCCCAGAGGCCAATATCTCCCCGTCGTCCGAATTGCTTCGTCGATGGCTTGGACTTGGTGAGGCTTTGGTTTGACTTTGTACTCGAGAACAAACATTGTTTGATGCTTGCTTGCTTGGTATCATTATATAATGCCGCCCTGGAAGGGCGGGGCTTGAAACCCATTATTTTTGGTCAATCTCGTATTACCGCGTCACACACCGCTGAGGTGTTTCTCAATCCGAAACCTCCACCGGCCAGAGATGCCAACGTAGCGAACCCTCTTCCGGCCAGTTTTGAAAGGGCCCGGGAAACCGTTCCCCCTCCTCAATAACATTTCCCCAAAAGTCCCGACTGGACAACGGTAGCGGCGGAATCGCCAACCGGGGCATCACCGACGCCTCCGCCACCTCCAAATCCGGGGTAAACGTCCCTAGAGAAATCGCCCCTTTTTCAATGGCTCCGTTGGCGATTTCCCCCGCCTCTAACACCGGGGCGATACTGTGGCGATCGCTCCCTGTCAACTCCCGCCACCAAGACAGCGGTAACACCAACGTTTCTCGCCAGGCCTCGAAATTGGGCTTCTCCATTTCCGGTAACTGGCCGTTCTCGAACGCCTCTCTTAGCGCCATCACCAGGCGATCGCGCTCCACAGTATCCCGGCGGTGGTTCCAGACAAAACGATGGGGTTCCTGCCCCTCCCACTGCCAAACTGTGCCGTTAATAAAGAGGTTGTAATCCGACAAATTGTCCGTATCCGGTGCGGTGGGATAGGGCAAACTCAGATGACCGCGATAGTTGTCAATAAAAACATTGCCGAAAATCCGCTGTCCCCGCGTCGCCACCGTTTCCAAACTGTCGTCGGCGCGGCGAAACTGGCGATCGCTCACCGTTCGCATATACACCCCGAAATGGGTGTTTCCCTGTAGCCAGTTGTGCGCCACCGTCACCCCGCTGGCGTCGTGGGTGTAGATACCTTCCCCCAAACTGGTAAACGCCACAATATTGTTATCGACTAACGCCGGGCCGCCGCCCATTTCCATAAAAATACCCGCGCCGCGATTGCTCAAAACCAGATTGCGACTGACTCTCGCGCCTCGGTAGATGTTATCCACCCAAATGCCGAAACATTCGTTGTTGCGGAGGACGTTGCCGATAATCTGTCCGTCAACGAATTCGTGGACTTTGATACCTCCGGTTTCCGGGGCGGTAAATCCTAGGCGGTTGTTCCGTTCGATGACGTTATAAGCAATCAGCGACGCCGTTTGTTTCCAACCTGCAATCCCGCCACAGCCGTTATCGGTGATGGTGTTGTAGCGAACGATGTGATATCCCGCCCCGTCTGGTATAGGCTGTTCCAAGCCGTCGATATCGTAGCGTCCCTCGCTGCCGCAATCGAGACCGAGACTCTTGGCGTAGCGTATCGTATTCTGTTCGATAAGCCAGTGATGGCCCGATCGCGTGCTGAGAATGCCCGCTTGGGTCGATCGACTGCGCCAAAACCCGCTAGGAAAGGGATTCGCGCCGTGTTCCATAATGAAGCCGCGCACCTGGATGTAACCTAAGCCTCGGATTTTCGGCGCAAACACCGCCCGACGGGTGCTAATTTCCAGAAACGGCGGGTCTTCGGCGGGGTACGACTGGGGCAGATGCACCCGCAACTGACGGCGATCGATCTCGAAAAACCAGGTTCCCGGTTGCTGTTGCAGGGTTTCTCTATCTAACACCTGACGCAACGGACGACTTTGATAAAACACCTGCGCCCGCAGATAGCCTTGGGGCATCCGTTCCAGTTGCGTGGTGAAGGGATCGACCTCCTCGAAGAGGGTTTCTGAAACGGTTCCTTCCCAGTAGGGCGTGGGGACATCTGGCGAACTCGCCATCGGTTGCGCCGCCCAAACCTCAGACCCCCGCAAGATTACAGTTTCCCCCGCAGCGGCTTCGTAGACAATGGGTCGATCGCGGGTTCCACTTCGGGCGGGCATTACCCGTTCTCGATAAATGCCCTCACGCACGAGAATTTTATCCCCCGGTTGCGCCCGTTGCGCCGCCGCGTTGAGGGTTCGTAACGGTTTGGCTTCGGTACCGGGGTTGTCGTCGGCGGCTTGGGGATGTTGTTGCGCCACCACCAGCATATGAGGAGATTCTGCGCGGAGGGAAACGGCGGAAATGCCCCACAGACAGAGGGTAACAACAGCAGTGAGGAGGAGTGTCGGGAGGAGTTTAAAATGTCTCATTATCGTAATTCGAGTTCTAACAGGGCTGTCAACTGTCTGTTGGGCGAGTATCCTGCTGGCGAACCATTTAACCTTTCAACGGTAACTCAACGGTAAAGCGGCTACCTTTTCCCACTTCGCTGTCGAGGGTAATTTTTCCCTGGTGCGATCGCGCGATCGCCTTGACGATCGACAGCCCCAATCCCGCCCCCCCAGTATTTCGAGATCGATCGCTCTGTACCCGATAAAAGCGATCGAATACGCGATCGCGATCGGCTTGTGCAATCCCGATTCCCGTATCGTCCACTTCCACCACCGCAAACGGCGCCATCTCTGCCAAACGCACCGTCACTGTTCCCCCTTCCGGCGTGTACTGAATTCCGTTCGCCACCAAATTCGCGATCGATCGATACAGTTGCCCTTCATCCCCCAAAACCTCAACCGCCGCCTCGGGAATCTCCACCCGCAACGACACCCGTTCCTGAACCGCCAACGCCGCCAACTCCTCCTCCACATCCGCCAGAATATCGTTCAAACAACAGGGCTTTCGCGGCATCTCAATCCCCCGTTCCATCCGCGACAACAACAGTAAATCCGTCACCAACTCCGACAATCGCTGATTCTGTCGTAGCACTGCGTTTAACGTCTCTCGGGCTTCCCCTTCCTCAATCCGTTTCAACCGTAACGTCGATTCCACCATCGCCCGAATCGCCGCCAACGGCGTCCGCAACTCGTGGGCTGCATCCCCCGTAAACCGTTGAATTTGCTGGTAAGACTCGTAAATCGGCTGCATCGCCAACCCCGCCAGCACCCAACTGGCACTTCCCACCCCCAACAACGCCAGGGGAAACCCCAACAGCAACAGCCACAACACCGCATTGAGGTAGTTATCCCAGGCTTCCAAACTGCGCCCCATCTGCAAATATCCCCAATCGCGGTTGTCTTGGGTGTGGAGTTTAATGGTGAGTTGGTAATAGCGAGTTCCCGTCACGTCGGTTAGAAAAATGGGAACCTTCGCCGGAAGCGGTAAATCGTGGGGCGGCGTTCCCGCTACCGCCACGGGGGTTTTCTCGTTATCGAGTAAATAGGCGTAGTATTCCCCCTGACGCAACGCCCCAACCGCGTGACGGCGAGGATCGGCAGTGCAAGCATCGCCCAACCGACATAAATCCGGTAAAAATCGGCGCACGTCGTCAGTCAGTTGTCCCGGTTTTTGAAGAACCGGTTCGAGGCTATTGTGGAGAGTTCCGGCGACAGACGCCACTTCTCGATGTAGCGTCATTTTATGAGCGTGGGCGATACCTTCGTAAATTCCCACGCCACAAATTGCCAAAATTGCCCCCATGACGCTGGCGTACCAGATGGCGAGTTTGGCGCGAGTTTGCCAAAAGAGTTTGGAGGATTGGGGTGCGATCGAGTTCTCCATCCGTCGTGGTTTCCGTTAACAGCATCTTTCTGAAATCAGGGAATTCCATTTAAAACCCGGGTTCCTAGATCGGTTTTACCCGCCTCTCTCTCAAATGCGTCGCTATTTTGGGCTTCAACAGATTTCAAATCAATACAGTTCAACCCTGACGGTCGCCCATGTCAGACCCTCTCAAAGAATGCTACACTTTTTCAAGCCATATAAACTTTTGTAAACTTGTCGATCGCCCTTTCGATCTCAATGACGCTTTTTTCATCTCAAGAACCCCTTCTCCGCGAGAAGCAAGACGCACTAGATATACAAGATTTATGCGGTTTGCTCCGAATTCAATGGAAACTGGGAAAGTTTACGGTTTTCTCAGCATTTTACACCCGTATCGACCAAGCATTATGGCTGTGGGGTTCCATCGCCCTCATCATCTTTGCCACCGCTCAATTTTTCCCCATTAGCTGGACGATTCAAGCTTATATTTGGTCGATTTTAACTGCCCTGGGGACAGTAGCGATGGCAATCTTAACCCGCTTTTGGGTGCGAGTGGAACAATTATCCTGGATTGTTTACGTTTGGGCGATTTTGATGGGATTCGGTCTCCTGATTACCGATTTAGGGATATTTCTAGGAATAGGACGTATACTGTTAAACCTCTGTCCTTTATGGTTGGGGATTAGCGCCCTGGGTTACTTCGCCACCGGATGGGGAATGCGATCGCAAACCTTTATTGCCATCGGTATGGTTCACTTACTCGGTATTGCCCTTCTCCCGAATTTTATGGCTTGGCAATTCTTATTTACGGGGCTTTTAATCGGAGGCAGTTTGTTCCTCTTGTCTGAATTACAATGGGATATGCGTCCTCCTATCGAATCTCCCGTTTTGTCGGATTACGAACTGGAATTCAATCGCAAACAGCATCAAAATCGACGGTTGATGTCGTAGTTTTTTGAAAAAAACTCAAAACGGTTTAGAAGGGCGGCTTCAACTATTTTCTGAAACCTCAAACAAGACGACAACCTTGGCTCGCTTCCTTCAAGATGAAAGTTTGTCGAGATTGAGGCGATAGCCAACACCGTAAACAGTTTCGATCGCATCTTTTGCCCCCAGCTTTTCCAGTTTGCGACGTAACAGGCGAATTTGCGCCGCCACCACGTTACTTCCCGGTTCGGCGCCCCATTCCCACAGTTGACTGAGCAAGCGATCGCGCGGAATAATTTGACTAGGATGGCGCATGAAATATTCGAGCAGTTGAAATTCTTTATTGAGGAGTTCGACGCTGTTTCCCGAGGCGATCGATACCCGATGCGTCGCACTATCTAAAATCAAACATCCCACCCGAAACTCTTGGGGTTGAAACTGCGGAATTCGCCGCTGTAGCGCCCTCAACCGCGCCAACAGTTCCGCCATCCCAAACGGTTTCACCAAATAGTCATCGGCTCCCGCATCGAGTCCGCGAACCTTGTCCGCTTCCGTATCTTTTGCTGTTAAAATTAAAATCGGAAGCGGATTGTTTTGTTGTCGAAGTTTTTGACAAATTTCCAGTCCCGAAATACCGGGAAGCAACCAATCGAGAATCGCGAGATCGTATGCCGTTTCGGGAGTTTGTAAATACTCCCAAGCCTCCGTTCCCGTTTGCGCCCAATCGACGGTATAGGCTTCTTGCGTCAAAGTTTTCTTAATCGCCGCTCCCAAATCGGGTTCGTCTTCAACAAGCAGTAAACGCATTTGGCTGAGGGGGGTCGAAAAAAGATATTTCAAGAAAATTATCGAGATACTTAAAAAATCCTCCGTTTTCTCTGCATATCTGTGGTAAAAAATAAATCTCATCTCTTCAATATATGCTATAATAAAATAAAGCCTTAACTATTCAAAACAAATTTCAATTCGTCCGCATAAAAATCCATTTAAAAATGACAAAAACCATATCCAAACCCGCTTGGTCGCAGGCGATCGAACAAACCGGAAAAGAATTCGATCGAACCCCTCTCGAAATCCTCTCCGGCTCCCTTCCCGACGGACTGCGAGGAACCCTCTATCGCAACGGTCCCGCCCGACTGCAACGGGGCAACCGCCGCGTCGGCCATTGGTTCGACGGAGACGGCGCCATCCTCTCCGTTCAGTTTAACGAAAGTGGCGCGATCGCCCAGTATCGCTTCGTCCAAACCGAAGGCTACCAAGAAGAAGAAGCCGCCGGAACCCTCCTTTATGGAAACTACGGAACCACCGCACCGGGGGCGTTTTGGCATCGTTGGACGAAATCCGTTAAAAACGTGGCCAATACCTCCGTGTTAGCCTTAAACGATCGCCTGTTAGCCTTGTGGGAAGCCGGAAAACCCCATGTTTTGGATTTAGAAACCTTAGCCACTCGAGGCATTGAAAACATTCCAATTCCCACCTATTCCGCACACCCCAAACGAGACGCCCATACCGGAGAAATCTTCAATTTCGGCATCGAATTCGGGCGAAAAACCCACTTAAACCTGTTGGTTAGCAACGAAGCCGGAAAAATTCTCCGACAGAAATCCCATCCGATCGATCGCGTATCGTTAATTCACGATTTCGTTCTCGCCGGGGACTATCTCGTGTTTTTCGTTCCCCCCATCGAGATTCCGCTTTTTTCCATTCTCTTCGGCTTGACGAACTTCAGCGACGCCGCCCAGTGGAACCCCCAGGGAGCCACCGAAATTTGGGTGTTCGATCGCCACCTCGACTTCATCAGTCGCAGCCAAGCCGAACCCTGGTTTCAATGGCATTTCGCCAACGGCTACACCGACGAAAACGGTAACATTATCGTCGATGTCGTCAAATATCCCGACTTCACCACCAACCAGCGGTTGAAGGAAATCGCCACAGGAGAAACCCAAACCGCCGCCGAAGGCGAATTGTGGCGAGTCAAACTCGACCCCAAATCGGCGAAAATGCTAGAGTGCGATCGCCGGTTCGATCGATCCTGCGAATTTCCCTCCGTTCCCCCCTTAGAAGTCGGACGAAACGCCCGGTTTACCTATGTTTCCATGCACCGCCAAGGCGCAGACACCACCCGAGAACTCTACAGAGCGATCGGCAGTTACGACGCCCAAACCGGAACCCTCCACGAAATCGATTGCGGCGATCGCTGCTATCCCACCGAACCCATTATCGCCCCCGATGCCTCCAACGCCGAAAAACACTGGCTTCTCACCGTCGTTTACAACGGAAACCACAACCGTAGCGAAGTGTGGGTTCTCGACGGAAACCACCTCGAACGCGAACCCGTCTGCTGTCTGGCGTTACCCGAAATTATTCCCCTGGGATTTCACGGAACCTGGAAGGGGAGATGAGGGGATGATGAGATGAGGGGATGATGAGATGAGGGGATGATGAGATGATGAGATGAGGGGATGGGGAAGATACATTGTCTGTTCCCTGTTCCCTATTCGATCGACCATTGCTGTTAAACATATAAAAAGAAAATCCCAAGACAATTCAACCCATCCAACATGACACAAACACCGACAACTCCCGAACAACCGAAAACCAACGAACCGAAACCGAGTTTCGTCAAATTGGCAATGCGGAACATGGTTCGCAAAGGTGGAAAATCTCTATTTCACTTTTCCATTACCACCGTGGGATTGCTGGCGTTTCTCGTAGGAATTTCCTATTTAACCCGGTAGTGCGTCAATGCAGCTCGAAGTTAGCATTCAAACCTGCGTGAGTCTCCCCGAAGCGATCGCGGCGGAAGAAATTTGGCAGAATCGGTTCGATCGCTGGTTGGAAGATGTCTCGTCAACCGACGCCGACGCCTTACCCGAAGCCAGCAGCTACGAACTTAGCTTTCGGCTTACCGACGATGGGGAAATCCAATCACTCAACCGTCAGTACCGACACAAAGACCAGCCTACCGATGTGTTAGCCTTTGCAGCATTAGAAGCCGAACTTCCGCCGACCGTCGCTGAAGTCCCGCTGTATCTCGGAGATATCGTCGTTTCCGTCGATACCGCTCGCCATCAGGCTCAGCAACAGGGACATTCCCTCGAAACCGAGTTAACCTGGTTGGCAGCCCACGGCTTCCTGCACTTGCTGGGGTGGGACCATCCCGACGAGGCCAGTTTGCAGGCGATGCTCGATCGACAAGTCCAATTGCTCGATCGTATCGGAACGGCGATCGAACTCGATTTTTCTCCCCACGCCTCTGGTTCTTAAACCGGGATTGTGTACCATGAACCTGAACCTTTCGAGGGTTAAACCCAAATCCCACGCCAATCTCTCGTCTATGCCCCCTGGTGCGCCCAATCCGAAGCAAAAAGCTAAATCCTCGAGCAGTCCAGACTCCTATCGCCCCCTCTCTTGGCAAGTGGCGATGAATCTCGTGGCCAGTTTTCGCTACGCTTGGACTGGAATCCGCTACGCCTTCGCGACACAACGCAACTTTCGCATTCACGTCGCCATCGGCACCGTCGCGATTGGCTTAGCGTTGGGATTAAACCTCGAAGCGGTAAAAGTAGCCGTTATCGGCGTCACCATCGGTTTAGTTCTCGCCCTAGAACTCCTCAATACAGCGATCGAGTCCATCGTCGATTTAACCGTCAAGCAGACCTATCACGAACTGGCCAAAATCGCCAAAGACTGCGCGGCGGGAGCGGTTCTCGTGGCCGCCTTATCCTCCCTCCTCGTCGCCGCTTCCCTCATCCTTCCGCCGCTTTTACAGTTAGCAGTCAACAGTCAGTAGCGAACAGGGATGAGAAGATGAGGGGATGATGAGATGATGGGATGACCGTGCGATCGGGAAATCTCCCCATCTCCCCATCTCCCCACCTCCCCCTCTCCCTTTCTCAAAGAAAGAAAGACATGATTCTCGTCATCGATAACTACGACAGCTTTACCTATAACCTGGTGCAATACCTGGGCGAACTGGGTCAAACCGTCCCCGTCGCGTCGGAGATTCAGGTGTATCGCAACGATCACATCACCCTCGAAGAAATTCGCCGACTCGACCCCGATGGTATCGTCATTTCGCCCGGTCCCGGCCGTCCCGAAGACGCCGGAATTTCCCTCAACATCATCCGCGAATTGGGTCCGACCATGCCGATTTTAGGCGTCTGTCTCGGACATCAAGCCATCGGACAAGTCTTTGGCGGTAAAGTCGTGTCCGCCCCCGAACTCATGCACGGGAAAACCTCCGAAATTCACCATACCGACGCCGGCGTTTTTTCCGGACTCGAGAATCCCTTTACCGCAACCCGGTATCATAGTCTGGTTATCGATCGCGCCACCTGCCCCGACATACTGGAAATCACCGCCTGGGTGGACGACGGCACGATCATGGGCGTGCGACACTGCGACTATCCCCACATTCAAGGAGTACAGTTCCACCCGGAAAGCATTTTGACGGGATCGGGGAAAGCCTTGTTGCATAACTTTTTAACGAGTCTCACCAGTTTAAAGGCAACCGCACAGGCATAATGAAACGGCGAGAACTGATTCGCTACCTACAATTTGGAGCGATCGCAGCAGCGACGACAGGATGGTGGGGATCGAAATCCCCCAGCGTCGCCCAATCTGCGGCAAACTTAGAAATCGAATATCTCGGCCATACCTGCTTTCGCTTTACCGGAAACGGTCGTCGCATCCTCGCCAATCCCTTCCGTACCCTCGGCTGTACCGCAGGCTACCCAGAACCGAATCTCGACGACGCCGACTTAGTCTTAGTCAGTAGCTTTCTCCTCGACGAAGGAGCCGTCGATACCGTCGCCGAATCCAAACTGCTGTTCGAATCGGGAATTTTCGAGGTACAAGGAATGACCTTTGAAGGAATTCCCATTCCCCACGATCGAATCGGCGGAAACCGTTTCGGCACCAACGTTATTTGGACTTGGCAGCAAGGGGGCATCAAAATCGCCCATCTCGGCGGTGCCGCCGCCCCCATCGACGTCGAACAGCGCATCCTCATCGGACGCCCCGACATCGCCTTAATTCCCGTCGGCGGAAGCGAGAAAGCCTACACCGCCGAAGAAGCCAAACAAGCGGTCTCCGTTCTCAATCCCAGACTCGTCATTCCCACCCACTACCGCACAGCAGCCGCGGACGATAACGCTTGCGACATCGCGCCGTTAGAAAATTTCTTAAACTTAATGGAAGGCACGGAAATTCGCGTCGCCGAGAGCAACCGTATCGCCTTAAACCCGAGCGATTTGCCTCAAGGGGACACCGTTATCCGCGTCTTAACCCCTCCCATTAACACGCCCTTTAACCCAGACCAAGACCAAGCCGATGCAGCACCTGTACGCCCAACGCCGCAACGCCCTTCTCGAAAAATTAAATAGCGGAACCGCTATCTTCCGCAGCGCACCGATGGCGGTGATGCACAACGATGTTGAATATGCGTTTCGGCAAGATAGCGATTTCTTTTATTTAACGGGGTTTAACGAACCGAACGCCGTGGCGGTATTCGCCCCCCACCACGAAGAACATCAATTCGTCTTGTTCGTCGAACCCAAGGATTTAGAAAAGGAAATCTGGACGGGATATCGTACTGGGGTCGAAGCCGCCAAGGAAAAATACGGCGCAGACGAAGCTTTTTCCATCGAAGAATTAGACGAAAAACTACCGGAATACTTACAAAACGCAGACCGAATTTATTACCGCCTCGGACGGGACGAAGGATTTAATAACTGCGTCATTCAACATTGGCGCAAGCTGTTAGCCACTTACGCCAAACGGGGAACGGGTCCCGTCGCCTTGGAAGATCCCAGTCCGATTCTCCATTCGATGCGGTTGGTGAAAACCCCGGAAGAGTTGGACTTGATGCGAAAAGCGGCGAAAATTGCTGTGGAGGCCCACAATCTGGCCGTGGAGGTGGCGAAACCGGGACGCTACGAGTACGAAGTACAGGCGGAAATGGAGCGAGTTTTTGCCCTTCACGGCGGTTCTCCAGCTTATCCCTCTATTGTCGCTTCTGGGGGTAACGCCTGTATTTTGCATTATGTGGAAAATCGCCGCCAGATGAAAGATGGCGATTTGTTGCTTATCGATGCAGGCTGTTCTTATGGCTATTACAATTCGGATATTACCCGAACTTTTCCCGTCGGCGGCGAGTTTACGCCGGAACAACAAGCCATTTACGACATCGTTTTGGAAGCCCAAAAACAGGCGATCGCCTGCGTGTTACCGGGAACGCCTTACAACGAATACCACGACGTCGCAGTACGGGTTATCGTGGAAGGTTTGCTCGATCTCGGCTTGTTGTCGGGAGACCTCGACGAGATTATCGAAGAGGAGAAATACAAGCCCTTTTATATGCACAAAACCGGGCATTGGTTGGGCTTAGACGTTCACGATGTGGGAACCTACAAACAGGATGAAGAAAGCTGGCAGATTTTGCAACCGGGGAACGTTTTGACAGTGGAACCGGGAATTTATATTTCGCCCTATGTTAAACCGGTAGAAGGACAGCCAGAGGTGGATGCGAAATGGCACGGAATTGGGGTTCGGATTGAAGACGATGTGTTGGTGACGGAAGAAGGCTGTGAGGTTTTAACTGAAGGCGTTCCGAAGTAGGTTTTAGAGGTTGTAAGGTGGGCAAGGCTCACCTTTTTATTTGTAGATTTTTACGCCAAAAAACTCTGTGTTCTCTGTGTCTATGTGGTGAATCGTCTATGTGGTGAATCGATCGACTAAATTGGGAGTCGATAAAAAATAAGCTATCCTGAAACCTTGTATGGGTTGGTTTTTTAAACTCAACCTACCCTAAAAAACGACCCCAAATAAAATTTTATTAAATTATTTCAATAAAAATTATTTTTTATTGAAATTAAATCATTTTTTTGACTTTTGTGCTAATAAAATGCAAGTCTTTCTGTTATCTATTTTAACCAGTTTAAACTTCAGCATTTCCCCAACTCCAGAACTCGCGCAGCGCATCGGCGACGGGGCGGGGGAAACCTGTCGAACCATCGCCCTGGCGCCGGAAACCACCCTGTACCTCTACCCCCGTCCGATTTCGTACCCCGACAACGAGACCGCCATCGCCCCCATCTTCGACAAAGAACAAATCGACCTGGTTCGATCGAACGTTCCCGGCGTAGACGGCGACGATCGCACCTGGCACGAAATCGTCGATAGCATCGGAAATCGCGGCTATATCCTCGCCTTCGACCCCAATACCAACCTGTCCACCTTGCGATATTGTCCCTAAGAAAAACCAACCTGCGGAAACCGTCGTATAAAATGTGTAGAAAAAGAAAAGATATCTCGACGCAACTCGTTCACGTGAGGAGATTTAAAAATATGACGGTAGGGCGTAACCGCAACTGGCTATCTCGCAGCCTCAGCGCGATCGCATCGAGTGCCGCCGTTCTGTTCGCCGTCAACCCGGGCGCAGCAATGGCATCTCAAGAGGCGATCGCCTATCGCATGCAAGACCCCGATTTGCGACTTCCCCCCATCGGCGCACCGGAAGACTTTTTACCCCCCGAAGAGATCCTCCCCGAAGGCGAACTCGAAGGTCCGACGGCACCGCGCAACAAACCCGCCGCCCGCATCGAACTCAATATCAGCGAACGCCGGGTTTATCTCTACCTCGACGACGAAGTTGAAACCAGCTATCCCGTCGCCGTGGGTAAATCCGGTTGGGAAACTCCCACGGGCGAATTTCAGGTGATGCACATGGCTGTCGATCCCACTTGGGAAAATCCCTGGACGGGAGAACTGATTCCCCCCGGACCCAGCAGTCCCATCGGACGCGCCGTTATCGTGTTCCACGAACTCGGCGATGACTGGATAGCCTTCCACGGCACCCCCAACGAGGAACTCATCGGACAAGCGGTTTCCCACGGCTGCGTTCGGATGCGGAACGAGGATATTTTGTCACTCTACGAAAAAGTCAATCCCGGTACGCCCGTCGTCGTCGTTCCCTAATCGGCGGGAGAGGAGGAGATAATTGACCGTTGAGAGTTGATAATCGATCCTTTCTCCTCCTCTCCCCATCACCTCCTCATCAAAACTCCTGGGTCTGAAACCCCGCCCTTTCAGGGCGGCTTTACAC
>NZ_JBNGCO010000096.1:14121-19185 GCF_049974805.1 Baaleninema sp. | reverse complement strand
CATTGAAGCTGGAAGCCACTCATCAATCGCCTCGCGATGATGAGTGGTAGTTCACATCGTTCCACGTAAGCGCGAGTATCTGGGGTCAGTTCGCGGACGTAGAGGCGATCGTCAATATAGAAGTGAACCGAGAGGCGATCGATCCATTGGGGACTCTCGAAAAAATCGAGGAGTTCTCGGGTTAAACTCGGACAAAGGGGCGTGTGACGGTGGATTCGATCGCCATTGGGGTCTTTAATCAGTGCGCCTTGATAGCAAATCAGAGGAAGCAACGACTCAATTTCCCGGTGAAAGCGCAACGCCGATCGATACATTCGTCCCGTAGCGATCGCAACCGGGACGCCGTTCGCCGCAACTCGCCGAATCGCCGCTTTGACGGGTTCGCGAATTTGATTGGACTTTCCGGCGATCGTACCATCTACATCCAGAACGAGGAGCTTAATCGTCATAGTTGGGTTGTGAAATTCCGTCTTGATGGTAGACGAGAACGGAAATTTCAGGGAACTCAGAACCCTCCACAACCCTCTGTGTCCTCTGTGTCCTCTGTGTCTCTCGGGTGAAGAAATCAAACATCACGATCGACCTCCTCCATCCCCTGACGAATCGCCGCTTCCAACTTCTCCGGTTCGTCCGTTCCAATACGAAAGCGTTTCCCCGTCGCCAGATGAACTTGTACCGCATCGAACCCCGAAACGTTAAACATCCACCCTTCCGGCGTCAAGCGAATTCCCCACCCATAAAACCAGCGATTTCGGACGACAGAAACATCATCGATCGCCACCCAATCGAATTCCTTGCGAATCAACCCCGGCCCGAACCAACAGCGAACTTTCCCGTTTCCCACCTGAACCGTCAGCGTTCCGAAGACAATGGCGAACGCCAGTAAAATAACGAGAATGCCGATATCGAGAATCAAAGACGGACGAATCAGCATCAATCCCACCATTAACACCGCAACAGCAGCGAACGCGGCGAGAATCGCCCAACCGATTTGCGTATGTTGGTAAATCACGACGAACTCCCAAGGATTGAGGTGAGGAGATGATGAGGTGAGGAGATGATGAGGTGATGAGATAAGGAGATGAGAAAATGTGGCGGAAATGCGATCGATGTGGTCTTCTTACTGCGTCACCCCTCATCCCCTCATCCCCTCATCCCCTCATCCCCTCATCCCCTCAAGGCTACTCCACCGTCACCGACTTCGCCAAATTGCGCGGTTGGTCCACATCCAACCCGCGACGGGCAGCGATATGATACGCCAACAACTGTAACGGAATCACCGACAACAGAGGCGAGAGAATCTCATCTACCACGGGAACCGGAAGCAAATCGTCAAAGGTTTCCGCCGCTTCCTTATCGTCCATCGGCGTCACCCCAATCAACCGCGCGTCGCGGGCTTTCGCTTCCTGGGCGTTGGAGAGAACCTTATCGTACACCGAACCGGCCATGGCGATCGCCACCACAGGAACCTTCGCATCTAACAGGGCGATGGGCCCGTGTTTCATCTCCCCAGCGGGATAGCCTTCCGCGTGAATATAGCTGATTTCCTTGAGTTTCAACGCCCCTTCTAACGCAATGGGGAAGTTAATCCCCCGCCCCAGGAAAATGAAATCCTGAGTATCGCCGAATTCGTGGGCTAACTCCTCGATGTAGCGTTCCTGACTTTCTAACACCAGTTCGATTTGCCCCGGAAGCTGTCGCAATCCCCCCAAAATTTCCTGAATCCGCTCTAAGGTAAGCATCTGGCGGCGATAGGCTACATCCAACGCCAAAGCATAAAACGCCATCACCTGCGCCACGAAGGTTTTCGTTGCCGCGACGCCGATTTCAATTCCGGCGTGGGTGTCGATGATGTTGGGCACCAAATATCCGAGAGAAGATTCCGGGCGGTTGGTAATCCCCAACAGACGGGGCTGATACTCGGGTTTCAGGGATTTTCGCCGTTCCTTCTCCATCGCCAACGCCGCCAGAGTGTCGGCGGTTTCCCCCGATTGCGTGACGCCGATGGTGAGGGTGTTGGCGGTGACGGGGGCAGGAGCGTAGCGGAACTCAGAGGCGTACTGTACCATCGTGGGAATCCCCGCCAACTGTTCGAGGAGGTATTTTCCGATTAATCCCGCGTGCCAACTGGTCCCGCAGGCGAGGATTTGTACGCGATCGAGATTTTCGTAAAAGCTTTCGTCGAGTCCGAGGTTGACGGGGGGCGTATCGTGGCTGGCGTCCCAGGTACTTTCAGTATAGGCTTCCAAACATCCCCGAACCACTCCGGGCTGCTCGTAGATTTCTTTGAGCATAAAATGTTTGAACCCCTGTTTTTCGACAACGATGGGATTCCAGGTGAGGGTTCGGGGACTTTTTTTGATGCGATCGCCCGCAAAGCTGTAAATTTCTACCCCCAAGGGCGTCAGTTTCGCCAGTTCGCCGTTTTCCATCGTCAACACGGCGCGAGTATGGGGAATCAAGGCAGGGGTGTCGGAAGCGCAGAAAAACTCGCCCTGTCCGAAGCCGATCGAGAGCGGTGCCTGTTGCCGTGCCACAATTAACTCGTCGGGATAGTCGGCGTTGATGACGGCGATCGCAAACGCTCCTTCGAGGTGGTTCACCGCTTGACGAACCGCTTCGAGGAACGGCGAAGATGCCAGGGTTGCGGGGGCGGCAGATTCAGGATGGGCGAGATGTTCGGCGATCAGATGTGGAATCACTTCCGTATCGGTGTCGGATTTGAACTCGTGGCCTTTTTGTTGCAGTTCCAGGCGCAGTTCTCGGAAGTTCTCCACAATGCCATTTTGCACGACGGCGACCCGTTGCGCCACGTCCATATGGGGGTGGGCGTTGTACTCTTCCGGTTTACCGTGAGTTGCCCATCGCGTATGTCCGATACCGATTTGGGAGGGGTTTTCGATACCCTCGAGTTTCGATCGAAGGTTCTGGAGTTTTCCCTTAGCGCGAACGCAGTGAATCTCACCTTCCCCGACGGTGGCGATTCCGGCGGAGTCGTAACCGCGATATTCGAGTTTTTCCAACCCAGCCAACAAAATCTCGCTGGCTGCCTGCATCCCGATATAACCGACGATTCCGCACATAATTACACCACTCCTGTGACATCATTACACCACTCCTGTGACATCGCGCCCTGGGGCGCTTTAAAGAAGTTTAACTGATGGGATGAGGGGATGAGGGGATGAGGGGATGAGGAAATGCTGAATGGTATTCACCAGATCCCCGGCATCTCCAAGATGCCGGGGATCTAGACACAGATATTTAGACTCATTTCGATCCTTGACTTTTTTGGAGTTGTATGGTAAACAAAATAACTCATACAGAAAAAGGGACGTGTCTTCACGTCCCTTTTCCGTCGATCTTCAATTTAGAGAAATATCAGATCGTTAGTATGCCAGCCCCATACTGCGAGTCGTCTCGGCACCGAGGTACACGCGGACGCTCAAGAAGTCTGTCGGGCAAGCCGTTTCGCAACGTTTGCAGCCGATGCAGTCTTCCGTGCGAGGAGAGGATGCAATTTGTCCGGCTTTGCAACCGTCCCAAGGCACCATTTCCAGCACGTCGAGGGGACAAGCCCGGACGCACTGGGTGCATCCGATGCAGGTGTCATAGATTTTTACCGTATGAGACATCGATCGAAAACTCCAAATGGATTCTCAACGAATGGTTTTGATATTGCAGCAGTGCGGCGGGCGCGAACGCCCAATACCGACACGGATTAAGGCTTAGTTTATCTTGTCCTCCCGGCTCCTCTGACAAAATGCTGCAAAACTTTAACAAAGTTGACATTTCGGAAGTCGGTTGGGAATCGCTAAACTGAGCTATAAACCGAGCTTATCTAAAACGGGACGGGTAGAGATGGCGTGTCGATCGAGTCCCAGTTGTTTCGGCGGAATCTCCAATGCCAAGGCGATCAGTTGTGGCAGGTGCAATACAGGCAATCCGAGGGTACGCCCGATCGCCCCTTCCACGTCCGGTTGTCGCGAGTCGAGATTCAGGTGACAGAGGGGACAGGGCGTCACCATGCAATCGGCCCCCGCATCGATCGCCGCCTGTAAATGGGTTCCCGCCATTTCAAAGGCTTGTTGGCTGGCGTAACTCGAGAGGGGCCAACCACAGCATTGAGTGCGTCCCGGGTATTCGACTGGCGTCGCCCCCAGCACTTGAAAGACGTTTTCGAGCGATCGCGGATTATAGGGATCGTCGTAAGCCAATTGCGTTTGCGCCCGCAGCAGGTAACAGCCGTAAAACGCCGCACATTTCAAACCGCTGAGTTTCCGCGTCACCCGCTCTCGTAGCTTTTCTAACCCGAAATCCGCCACCAACGCCCACAACAGATGTTTCACTTCCGTAGCGCCTCGGTAGGGGGAACAATGTTCTTTAGCGAGGATGTCGTTCAGGTTCTCGACATAGTGGGGGTCGTTGGTTTGAGCGTCTTTGAGGCGATCGTCGACTCGTCCGATGACCCCTTGGCAGGTACTACAATGAGTCAACAGCGGTAAGTTTAACTCCTCCGCCAAGGCGATATTCCGGGCGTTGACGGCATCTTCGAGTAGTTGCGACTCCTCCTTAAACGTACCGGAACCGCAACAAGCCGCCCGCTTGAGTTCCACCAATTCGATATTGAGGGCTTGGGTTAAGGCCGCCGTGGAGTCGTACAGTTCGCGACAAGCCCCTTGAGCGACACAACCGGGAAAGTAAGCGTATTTCAGCATGAGATTTTCGTCAGTTCGGGAAACGGCGATCGAGAAGGTCTGACTTCGATAGTAATGCAAGCCATTCCCGCAAAACAGGGATGATGTGATGATGGGGTGAGGGGATGATGGGGTGAGGGGATGATGGGGTGAGGGGAAACTCTCTCGTCACCTCATCACCCCCAGTGGTGCAGAAAACTTTTCGAGATCGGGGATTGACAAAATACATATTATATGTATTCAAGTTTGAGCTAGATCCCCGGCATCTCCAAGATGCCGGGGATCTCCGGCAGCCATTGACCGATTTGATATTTTCAAAATACATATTATATGTATTCAAGTTTGAGCTAGATCCCCGGCATCTCCAAGA
>NZ_JBNGCO010000096.1:11507-14021 GCF_049974805.1 Baaleninema sp. | reverse complement strand
TGCCGGGGATCTCCGGCAGCCATTGACCGATTTGATATTTTCAGGCCAACCCTTTAATACGGAGATATCTTTTCTAACAGGGGTTTCAGGACTTTTCTGCACCACTAAGCCTCATCACCTCATCACCTCATCATCTCATCACCTCATCACCTCCTCATCACCTTCCCAACGCAGCGGCATGATAGCGCACGTGGTCTTCCATAAACGTCGCCATGAAATAATAACTGTGGTCGTATCCCGGCTGACGGCGCAACTGCACCTCGACCCCTGCCGCTTTACAGGCGTCCTCGAACACTTCCGGTAACAACTGACCCTGACTCAAAAACGAATCCGCCTCGCCTTGGTCGATTAAAATCGGACGGTTCCAACCAGACGATCCCACCAACTCGCTGGCATCGTACAGCTTCCAATCCTGCCGATTTTCGCCGAGATAGCCGCGAAATGCCTTTTCGCCCCAAGGACAGCGCGTCGGGGCGGCAATGGGCGCAAACGCCGACACCGACTGATATCGCGAGGGATTGCGAAGCGCACAGACGAGCGCCCCGTGACCGCCCATCGAATGGCCGAACACGCTCTGACGGGAGGCATCCACCGGAAACCCTTGCGCCACCAACGCCGGGAGTTCCTCGGTGACGTAGCTGTACATCCGATAGTGTCGGTTCCAGGGTTCCTGGGTTGCATCCACGTAAAATCCCGCCCCAGAACCGAAATCCCAATCTTCATCCTCACCCGGTAGCCCCAAATTCCGAGGGCTGGTATCCGGTGCGACTAACATCAAGCCGTATTGCGCCGCATACCGTTGCGCTCCCGCTTTGGTAATAAAATTTTCCTCCGTACAGGTGAGTCCCGACAGCCAGTAGAGAACCGGAACCCGTTCGGTTTCCGCTTGCGGCGGTAGATACACCGAAAAGCGCATTTCGGTGTTACAAGTTGCAGAAAGATGGCTGTAAAACTGCGTCGTTCCGTCAAAACAACGACTTTGGCTTCTGAGTGTTAAGGACATAAGGTTAAAAAAAATCGGGTTTTCGGTAGGGTGCGTGACTTAAAAAATCGGGTGTAAATCGTGAAACCGAGAACTCGTCACGCACCGACAATGTGCGCTCTCGCAGAGATCGCTCGATCGCTTCCGCCGCAACGCAACGCAACGAGTCCAACCTAGGGGAACGTAACCACTGTCCGAATGGCTTTCCCTTCGTGCATCAAATCGAACGCCTCGTTAATCCGTTCGAGGGGGACTACGTTCGTCACCAGACTATCGATATCGATTTTCCCGTCCATGTACCAATCGACGATTTTCGGCACGTCGCGGCGGCCTTTCGCCCCACCGAACGCCGTTCCTCGCCAAACGCGCCCCGTCACCAACTGGAACGGACGGGTACTGATTTCCTGTCCCGCACCTGCGACGCCGATAATAATCGATTCGCCCCAGCCTTTATGACAGCATTCCAACGCCTGACGCATCACCTCGACGTTCCCGATGCACTCGAAGCTGTAATCGGCACCGCCGTCGGTGAGTTCGATAATATGCGCCACCACGTTGTCAACTTCCTTGGGATTGACGAAATGCGTCATGCCAAACTGTTCGGCGAGGGCGCGTTTGTCGGGGTTGATATCCACGCCGATAATCTTGTCGGCGCCCACCATTCGCGCTCCTTGAATCACGTTTAAGCCGATTCCACCGAGTCCGAAAACCACTACGTTGGAACCCGGTTCGACTTTGGCGGTGTTGATGACGGCACCGACGCCAGTGGTGACGCCGCAGCCAATCAAACAGGCTTTCTCGAAGGGCGCATCGTCGCGGATTTTCGCCACGGCGATTTCTGGTAACACGGTGAAATTGGCAAAGGTGGAGGTTCCCATGTAGTGGTGGATTTTTTTGCCGTTGAGGGAAAAACGGCTGGTTCCGTCGGGCATTACGCCTTTGCCCTGGGTGCTGCGAATGGCTTGGCAGAGGTTGGTTTTGCCGCTGAGACAGAATTTACACTCACGACATTCTGGGGTGTAGAGGGGAATGACGCGATCGCCCGGTTTCAGGCTTTTCACCTCCGGACCCACTTCTACGACTACGCCAGCCCCTTCGTGGCCGAGAATGGCAGGAAACAAGCCTTCGGGATCGGCTCCTGAGAGGGTGTAGGCGTCCGTGTGACAGACGCCGGTTGCTTTGATTTCCACCATCACCTCTCCGGCTTTGGGACCTTCGAGTTGAACGGTTTCGATGCTCAGAGGCTTTCCCGCCTCCCATGCCACTGCTGCCCGTACATCCATAACGATTTTTTTCTCTAAACGGCGAACCAGCCAAATTTTATCGAAGTCTGGGGAAGAGGTCTTGGGGAACGGGGGAATTTCCACGAGTTGGGTGGGGGGCGGAACGGCGATCGCTCTTACAGTTGGTCGGGATCGACCAGTTCGTCGGGATCGATGCCTAACTCTCGCAATTTTTCGGCGAGGCGATCGGCTTTGGCTTGTACTGCATTCAAACGCGCTTGAACTTGCTGCAAACTCTCAAACCGAGAA
>NZ_JBNGCO010000096.1:0-11407 GCF_049974805.1 Baaleninema sp. | reverse complement strand
CAATCGTTGTGCTAGTTGTTCGGCTTTCGCTTGTGCGGCGTCTCGTTCGGCTTGTGCGGCGTCTCGTTCGGCTTGCACTGCATCGCGTTCGGCTTGTACTGCATTCAAACGCGCTTGAACTTGCTGCAAACTCTCAAACCGAGAACCGTCGGGACGATACAAGGTTAACTCGTCTTCGCCTAACTCGAAGCGAATTCCCAAACGCGGACTCGTCCATCCGTCAATGTCTTCGAGAATTTCCAGGCGAGATTCCCCCCGAATTAAGCCAGTGAATTCGTTTTTTTCGGGGTCGTAAATGTAATACTCTTCGACCCCGAAATCGTCGTAAAAATGCTCTTTTTGCGTCATCTCTTTGAGGGTGTTTCCGGGGGAAAGGATTTCAAACACCACTTGCGGCGCGATGTTGTTTTCGCACCATTGTTTGTAAGAGCCGCGCTCTCCTTTTGGACGTCCAAAGGCTACCAGAACATCGGGGGCGACGCGCAATTTGTTGTTTCCTTCTATTGGATACCAGAGTAAATCTCCGGCGACGAACACATCGGGATTGTCGGCGAAAATCAGTTCGAGGTTTTCTTTGATGGTGACGATCCAGCGAAATTGAAGTGTGTTGTCGGCCATGGGTTTGCCGTCGCTGTCGGGGTAGACGATGGGTTTTGTTTGGGTTTTGGCTTGAGGTTCGGTTGGGGAAACCATACTCAATTCCTCCGAGGCGTGGGGGGCGATCGATCTGATTGTAACGCCTTCG
Organism: Baaleninema sp.; assembly: GCF_049974805.1. NCBI lineage: Bacteria > Bacillati > Cyanobacteriota > Cyanophyceae > Oscillatoriales > Oscillatoriaceae > Baaleninema > Baaleninema sp. Next base: position 10,662 of record NZ_JBNGCO010000096.1, on the reverse strand, counting down.
GACTGGAGGGGATTTCACCTCATCTCCCCATCTCCCTATCTCCCCATCTTCCCTTTGCATCAAGTGCGATCGCGCTGGCGTTCCCACCAATGGTTCAGGGGATAGTACAGCACCGGCCCCCACAAACTACTTAACACTGCTGAGGCGAGGGCGACTTGTTGGTAATAGTCCCAAATTTCTTCGATGGATAAAAACGACGCGCGATCGGGCAAGCGCAGGCTGTAAATACTGAATTGAATGGCGGTTATCGTATCGGCTAAAACGGACATTCCGAAGACGATTAACGCCACGGAAATAAAATCTTCTTGAATGTAACGCTGTTTCTGTAACCGAGCCGTGAGCATCCCCACTACGGCCAAACTGATAGCCCGCGTGGGTACGTCTGCCACCATGCCGTCTTGCAACAACCCCAACACAATGCCCGCTACTGCGCCTTCCCACATCGATCGCTTGACGCTCCAGGCGACGACCCAAATGAGCAGCCAGTTGGGGGCCATGCCGAACAGTTCCATCCCGGGAAACCGCGTCGGCAACAACAGCAGACACAACATCACCGAGCCGATCGTAACCGCCCAGTTTAATGCTCTGCGCGAGAAGGCGTGCCAACCCAGAATCGATCGCGTGTTTGCCATTTAGGAGGATGCGCGGTGTTGCATTACGACAGTCTCTCTCAACAGTGTCTCACAGCCGTCTTTCAATCGACGAGTTCCACTTCTTCGAAATCCTCTTCGATCGGTTCGGCAGAGCCTTCGGGAAGGGGTTTCGACGGCTTGGGATACACGACGACCCACTCGAGCGCCGACAAGGGCGCTGAGAGTTCGATTTCTGCTTGAGGTGCGGGACTGGCGTTGAGATTGACGGAAACCACGGTTCCCACTGGCACTTTCGAGGGGAATCGCTGACTGTAGGTGGAGGTGGCGATCGCATCGCCTTGGCGCACGTCGGGCAGTTTCTCGAAAAACTCCAAAACGGCAGTGTTCGAGCCTTTCCCCCGCAAAACTCCCATCGCTCGCGATCGCGTCACCGTCACCCCCACGCGAGAGCTGGCATCGCTGACGAGTAAGATGCGACTAGAGCTATCGGTGACGCTAATCACCCGACCGACTAACCCCCCCGACGCCATCACTACGTCGTCCGTTTCGATGCCGTCTTTGCGACCTCGACCCAACAGGGCGTGTTGCCACCAGCGATCGGCACTGCGACCGACGACGGGGGCGAAAATCGGCTCTCCCGTACTTTGGGGTTTGTAATCGAGCAGTTCTTGGAGGCGCTGGTTTTCTTGCTCCACTTCGGCCAAGCGCTGCTGCAACTCGCGAATTCTGGCGTTGACCAGTTCGTTTTGACGAGCGGGGTCGGTTTGGAAGGGGCGAGATAAACGCTGGTACAGCTCGAAAACTACAGCCCCATCAGTCTGTTTGAAAGCCACCGCTACGCCAACGGACGCCGCTGCCACGAGTGCCAACGTGCCGTATCGTTCCCACCAACGACGCAAGACGAACAAAGGTTATTTCTCCTACATGGTGCGAGAGCGACCTCGGAAGACCCGCTCGAGTTGCTTGAAGTTTTCTAGTACTCGTCCGGTTCCCAGAACCACGCAGCTTAAGGGGTCTGCTGCAACGTGGGTGACGATTCCGGTTTCGTGACCGATGAGGGTGTCGAGTCCTTTGAGTAATGCACCGCCCCCAGCGAGCATGATGCCGCGATCGATGATGTCGGCGGCCAGTTCCGGCGGCGTCCGTTCTAAGGTGCGTTTGACGGCTTCGACGATCACCGACAGTGGCTCCGACATGCTTTCGCGAATTTCGGGGCCTTTGATGGTGACGGTTCGGGGCAACCCAGACAGCAGGTGCAAGCCTCGCACGTCCATCACTACATCGTCTTCGTCGGTGGGATAGGCCGAACCCACTTGAATTTTGATTTCTTCGGCCGTCCGTTCCCCGATGACGAGGTTGTGGACTTTTTTCATGTACTGCACGATCGAGTCGCTCAGTTCGTCCCCAGCTACCCGCACGGACTCGCTCAACACGATCCCTTGCAAGCTGAGAACGGCCACTTCTGTGGTTCCGCCGCCGATATCGACGATCATGTTCCCCGTCGGCTCGGCGACGGGTAATCCGGCACCGATGGCGGCGGCGATGGGTTCGTCTATCAAACGCACGTCTCGCGCTCCGGCTTGGATGGCCGCATCCATGACGGCGCGACGTTCGACGCCGGTCACGCCGCTCGGAATGCCGATGACGATGCGCGGGGCGACTAATCCCGTCCGACCTTCGTGGACTTGTTTGATGAAGTGTTTGAGCATCAATTCGGCGGTGTCGAAGTCGGCGATGACACCATCCCGTAACGGACGCAGGGCGACCACGTTTCCAGGTGTGCGACCGAGCATCTGTTTGGCCTCTTCTCCCACGGCCAGGGGGAGCTTGTCGTCTTGGTCGATCGCGACAACCGACGGCTCTTGAAGGACAATTCCTTTACCAGAGACATAGACCAGGGTGTTCGCTGTCCCCAGGTCGATTCCCATGTCTCTAGAGAGTGAAAAGCGACTTAAAATTCCCACGCGCGCCTACGTCCTCCCAGCTCGAATACGCTCTAGTGTACGATTCGATCGCAATAGTTTACGATTACCGAGGTGGATTCTATATTGTTTTGTTCGTTCCGTCTAGTGTTTGGGCAAAATCTCTCGATCGAGCTTTGGCGGTGAAAAGGCTTTGCGAGACAACCCATCGATAGGTGATAATCAGGGTTGACGTATCGTTCAACTAACGGGAATTTAACTATGAGTCTTAATGTGGTGACGCTGGTGGGTCGAGTCGGTGCCGATCCCGATTCTCGCTATTTTGAGTCGGGCAATGTCGTGTGTAATTTTCCTCTAGCGGTCGATCGCAGAAGCCGCAACAGCGATAAACCGGATTGGTTTAATTTGGAGTTGTGGGGTAAAACGGCGGAAGTCGCCATCAACTACGTCCGCAAAGGCAGTCTGATCGGGGTCAAAGGCGTTCTGAAGTTCGATTACTGGCAAGATCGCAATACGGGAGTGGATCGATCGAAACCTGTGATTCGGGTCGATCGCCTCGATCTCCTTGGCTCCAAACAAGACCGCGATACCAGCATGGTCGATAGTTACGAAGACGACGAGTTTTAAGTCCCGAGTTTTAGGTTCTGAATGTCGTCGGTTTGTCCGGTTTGTCAAACGCCTTACGAGAACGGCGTCCTTTGCTGTTCGGTTTGCGGGTGGGATCTGACCCCGGAATCGATCGAAGCGTTGCGGCGTCAGCCCACTCATCTCGAGTGGGCTAAGTCTATGTGGGAACGACAGCGATCGCACCTGGAAACAACCCCAGAAACGCCCCAAACCAACCGTCTCGATTCCCTCGAAACTCAACTGGAACTAGCCCGAGAAGAGCGATCGCACCTCGCCCAGCAACTCGATTGGTTGATTCAAACCGTCGCCAGCGTCGATTTCTCGCGGATCGATCGCACCCTCTCCCGCCTCGAACAATGGCTCGACACCGACGACGAGGCCGGGTCTCTCGCCTCTGATGTCGGCCTCGATTACCGCCCCCTACAAGCTCTCTTGGAACGACATCGCTGGCGAGAGGCTGACCTCTGGACTTGGGACGCCGTTCTCGCCATCGCCCAACGGGATGTTGAAGGCTGGTTGCGCCTCGAAGATATCGCCAGTTTTCCCCATACAGACCTTGACACAATCAATAATTTGTGGTATGAGTACAGCGAAGGAAGATTTGGGGCGATCGTCCAAGCGCAGATTTGGGTAGAAAGTGGCGAGAACTACAGCGATTTTTGCGATCGCGTCGGCTGGCGAGAGGCGGGAAACTGGAAGCGTTACGAAGATTTAGACAATTCCCTGGATAGCTTCGCCGGCCATCTTCCCGTCTTAGCATGGCGCAAACGCGCCTGTTACGGAACTGGCCGCGCGACGGCCTCAGAAAGTCTGGCCGCCTGGATGTCTCGATTTTCAGGCAATCGGGATGATGGGATGATGGGATGATAAGACAAGATCAAGTATCAATTCTCCCGTGGTTTATCGTTGGATCGACAAATCTCTTAAAACCATACATAAAGCGAATTGGTATCGCAGCCCGACGGAAATAGACGGACGACCGGGGGCGGAAATTCAACTCGACGGACGGCGTTTTATTAATTTCGCCAGTAACGATTATCTCGGATTAGCCGGAGACGATCGCCTCGTTAACGCCGCCGTAGACGCCACGAACACCTACGGAACCGGAAGCAGCGGCTCGCGATTGCTCAGCGGACATCGCCCCTTACACCGCCAACTCGAAGCGGCCATCGCCGCCTTCAAACAAACTGAAGATGCGGTGGTCTTCAGTTCTGGCTATCTCGCCAATTTAGGCACCCTCGCCGCTCTGGTCGATCGCCGCGATGTCATCTTCGCCGATACCTACAATCACTCCAGCCTCAAAAACGGTGCCCTCCTGTCCGGAGCGACCGTTTTCGACTATCCCCACAACGACCTCGACGCCCTTACCGCCCTACTCCAACAGCATCGATCGCACTATCGTCGTTGTCTGATCGTAACGGATAGCGTATTTAGCATGGATGGTGATATTTGTCAACTCCCCGAACTGCTAGATCTCGGCGATCGCTTCGAGTGCATGGTGATGGTGGACGAAGCCCACGGCACCGGGGTGTTTGGCGATCGCGGTTCCGGCTGCGTGGAATATTTCGGCTGTCGCGATCGCCCCCTCATCCAAATGGGAACCCTCAGCAAAGCCTTGGGCAGCCTAGGCGGGTACGTGGCGGGATCGTCCAGCCTCGTCGAGTTCCTGCGAAACCGCGCCCCCACTTGGATTTACACCACCGGGTTATCTCCCGCCGATACCGCAGCGGCGTTAAGGGCGATCGAAATCCTACAGAAGGAACCCCAACGGCGGGCGAAACTGTGGGAAAACGTCAACGCTCTCAAACAGCGTTTGACGGAAACCCTCCCCCCCCAATTCCAACTGTTACCCTCCAATTCCCCCATTATCTGCGTCCGCGTCAAAGACGCCGCCACCGTTCTCGCCCTCGGTAAAACCTTCCGAGACGCGGGGCTGTTCGTCTCGGCGGTGCGTCCGCCCACCGTACCCAGCAGTCGCCTGCGCGTGACCCTAATGGCGACTCACGAACGCCATCACCTCGATCGCCTCATCGAGATTTTCTTAAAATTAAAGTAACGACCCGATCCACCGAAACTGTCAATTCCTTATCGCTGATGTTGAACGCCACCGAACTCACGATCGATCGCTTTGTCGAACAACTGCGCGACGGCTACCGACGCACCTATGGCGGCTTGAACCCCGACTACGAAGATATCATCGCCTGGGCGGGGGGCATGGCCCTGGAAAACATAGCCAACAGCGACGCCCTCTATCACAACGTCGAACATACCGTTCTCGTGACCCTCGTGGGTCAAGAAATCCTGCGGGGGAGACACATCCGTCAAGGAGGCGTGTCCTGTGACGACTGGTTGCACTGCATTATTTCCCTCGTCTGTCACGATATCGGCTATGTAAAAGGCGTCTGTCGCCAAGACCGACCGGGACTCTACGCCACCGGAAGAGACGGCGTGTTCGTCTGTCTGCCGCCGGGAGCGTCCGATGCCAGTTTGACGCCGTATCATGTCGATCGCGGCAAACTCTTCGTAGACGAACGATTCGGCGGTCACAAACTCATCGACGCCGAAATTATCAAACGCAATATCGAACTGACGCGATTTCCCGTCCCCTCCCTCGAAGACCATCAAGATACGATTCACTATCCCGGTTTAGTGCGGGCGGCAGACCTAATCGGACAGTTGAGCGATCCCCGATACTTGAAAAAAATCTCGGCTCTCTTTTACGAATTCGAGGAAACTGGAACTAACCAAGCCTTGGGGTATAAAAAACCCGGTCATTTACGGCAAGGCTACCCGAAATTTTACTGGAACGGCGTTTATCCCTATATCAAAGATGCCTTGCGCTATCTCGAACTTACCCAACAGGGAAAACAAGTTCTCGCCAATTTGTACTCCAACGTCTTTATCGTCGAACACGAACAGCCCAAAGCCTCTTGAAGCTTGGGTTCTGGAGTTGCGATCTAGATCCCTGCTGCACTCTAGATCCCCGGCATCTCCAAGATGCCGGGGATCTTATCGAGATGTCAACGAGGGACTGTCAAAACTGTTGCTCGTTGACGGTTCCCTGTTCCCTCGATCGAAGGTCGGTGAAGACTTCCCATCGACCCCAGAGAGACCCCGAGAGAAACGGTATACTGTGCGAGTATTCCCGTATTCCGTGACGACGCCGATGAATTGGTGGCAAAAATTTAAAAAGAATCCCTTGGCTCGATTGGGAGTCTCGATTTTAACAGTATTCTACGTTCTCGCCATCGGAGCGGGGTTTTTCGCCCCTTACCATCCCGTTAACGACGTTCAAAAAGACGGTTCGCTTCTCCCGCCGACGCCAATTCACTGGACGAATACATCAGGGGAATTTGTCGGCCCCTACGTCTATCCCGTGCGACAAGGACCGACGGATTTGGAGACGGGAGAGCGAGAGTTAATTGTCGATCGCACCCAACCCTCCCCGATTCGTCTGTTCGTGAAAGGATACGAATATCGCTTTTTGGGAATTCTCCCGGCGGACGTTCATCTTTTCGGTACCGTCGGCGAAGGGGAAATCAACCTGTTGGGAACGGACGAACAGGGACGGGATCAGTTTAGCCGTTTGCTGTTCGGCGGACAGATTAGTCTGTTTATCGGCTTAGTGGGGATTGCGATTTCGTTTCCCATCGGCTTAATTGTCGGGGGAATTTCCGGTTATTTCGGCGGTTGGGTCGATACGGGAATTATGCGTTTGGTGGAAGTGCTGATGACGATTCCCGGTATTTATCTGCTGGTGGCGTTAGCGTCGGTGTTACCGCCGGGATTGTCCAGCGCCCAGCGATTTTTACTGATCGTGACGATTATTTCGTTTATCCGCTGGGCGGGGTTGGCGCGGGTGATTCGCGGTCAGGTGTTGTCGATTAAGGAAACGGAATTCGTGCAAGCGGCGCGGGCGATGGGCGCTAATCCGTTTTACATTATTGTGCGTCACGTGCTACCGCAGACGGCTACTTATACGATCGTGGCGGCGACGCTGGCGATTCCGGGGTTTATCGTGGCGGAGTCGGTGTTGAGTTTGATCGGGTTGGGAATTCAGCAACCGGATGCGTCTTGGGGAAATCTCCTCGCCAGTGCGACGAACGCTTCGATTTTGGTGTTTCAGCCCTGGTTGGTGTGGCCGCCTGCGCTGTTGGTGGTGTTGACGGTTCTCTCGTTCAACCTCATCGGCGACGGTTTGCGGGACGCCCTCGATCCCAGAAGCCTGCGTTGACTGGGAAAAGTTCAGGTCAGATAACTCGGGCGTCAGGCTGAAATCGCCCTGAGTTGACCGTGGTGTAACCGCTTGGGCTATCTACCACAAAATGTAAATTTTTGCAAGGAAATCGCGATCGCCCGAATGGATCTGTCTTAATCTAGTCTTAACCAGGAATCTTCCATCGCTTCGATGAGATGGAGAAGATTCAGTGGACTAACGACTTGAGAAGAGAGAACGATGAATGCCACGGGGGAACTTCGCCCAAACCGCGAAATCGGCGATGTAGAAGTCGTTTCGGCGGTATCCGGTCGAGTCCGGTTGCGAGTCAAAGACACAACAGACCCAGACCAACTCGACAGCCTCGCTCGACAGTTGAGAGAACAGACAGGAATTGACGAGATTCGCACGAATCCAGACACCGGAAGTCTGACCGTGCGGTTCGATCCCGCGATCGCGACCGTTTCGGAAATTTTCGAGCCGCTGTCCGGTTCGGACATTGCCCTTTTCCCCAGCAAATCCTCTGACGAGAGCCAAGCTGCGATTCGTTCCGAGGACCTTCGCACCGCCCTCGAACGTCTCAAGTCCTTCGTTCCACCTCTGCTGGGAATTGCCATCGTTCGCGCCCTCCGGATTTACGGCTGGACGGCCGTTCCCGCCTACCTGCTGGCCACGGCTGTCTCTCGCCAAGCTGTCGAAGCTGTCGATTTCGACGGATTCCGCGACGCGAACGAGGTTTCGTCTGATATCCCGGTAGACGACAGCAGTAGGGCAGAAACTCGCGCCCTGGCGGATGTCGTGGTTCACGACACCCCCGGACGCTTGCGCCTGCGCTTACCCCCGGTCGCTGAAAACGCTGCCTTTTGCAGACGATTGGAACATCTGGCGGCGATCGAAGAGGGAATTACCGCCGTTCGCGTCAACCCCGCCAACGCTTCCGTGACCGTCACCTATCCCAAAAACCGCTCGTCTCGGGAAATTCGCGCCCGCATTGCCAGTTTGCTTCTCGCCACTGAAATGCTGGAGTCCGCCTCGAAAACCTCGGTTTCGGAATCGCCGAAGGGGGAGGAGAAAAACGGTAAAGTCTCGCCACCGGACGAGGACAACTCTCGCGGTCCCCAACCGCCCGGAGGTTCTGATTCTGAGATGTCGGATTCTGAGATGTCGGATTCTGAAATATCGAATTCTAAGATGTCGGATTCTGAGATGTCGGATTCTCAACGATCGGACGCCGAAGCCACTGAAATCGAAACCGGCGAATCCAGCATTTCCTGGTCGCGATTTAAATCCTCTGCCATGTCCGTTTTTCTCGACTGGATGGCAAATACCTCGTTCGGTAACGCCTAAACCCCGTTGAATTCGTTTGAAAAACCGGGATAACAAGATCCATCAACAACAGACCGTTAAGCCCAAGGAGGGAGGAGGATGACTCAAGTACTCATCCAACCCAAACGGGCGTCCCGTCAGGATACAGCGTGTTATCAGAAACCGTCCGTTATCAAATCCGAACGTCTGATTCAAGATCGTCCTACTGTTTCCTATTGCATCGTTCACGCCATCGCGGGGCGAATCCGATTTCGAGTTCCCAAACTACTCATAGATGCCCAGTACGCGCGACATCTCAAAGCCTTAATCGAACTCGACGATCGCTTCGATACAGTGCGGGTCGATCGCGCGGCCGCCTGTGTCGTGGTCGCGTACACCCCCAACGGCGACGAAGCCGAAATCCGCGATCGCCTGGGTAACTTAATCCAGCTTGCCAGCGCCAGCGTCATTCCGCTGCACGTGCAACGCAAACTCTCCCAACAGGAGGTATCCCCAGAGAAAGGATTTTGGTCGTCCCTACGACTCCCCGTCTTCGCCGCCAGTCTGGCCATTCTGGGCGGTCCGGTGGGACTGTCGGTTCCGCTGGTGTTGAAACAAGGAGCGATCGCCCTGGCCGCCGTCCCCGTGGCCAAACGCGCCTGCGCCAGTTTGTTCGGACAAGGTCGCCTCAACGTGGATTTCCTCGATTTGGGCGCTCTCGTCCTCACCACCGCCCAAAAACAACTCGTCGCCTCCTCCAGTATGGTGGCACTCATCCAACTCGGCGAAGCCATCCGCGATCGCACCGCCCGCGCCTACCAAGATAAAACGGCCGATTTACTGAGTCTCTTAGACCCGATGGTGTGGGTGGAACGGGACGGAATAAAACACAAAATTCCCATCGAAGACGTGAAACGAGGCGACACGGTTATTGTCTATCCCGGGGAACAGGTTCCTGTAGACGGGACAATTTTACGGGGACGGGCGACCCTCGACGAACAGAAACTCACCGGGGAATCCCTCCCCAGCTTGCGCCGTTCGGGAGAAACGGTGTACGCCTCGACCCTAGTACGGGAAGGACAAATTTACCTTCGCGCCGAGTTTCTGGGGGCGGACACTCGCGCCGGACAGATGTTGCAACTGTTGCAAAAGGCGCCGCTACAGGACACGCGCATTGAAAACTATGCGGCGAAAATTGCCGATCGCGCTGTGTTACCGACGCTAATTCTGGGGGGAACTCTGCTCTTCACCACCCGCAACGCGGCGCGGGCGGCCTCGATTTTTACTCTGGATTTTGCCACGGGAATTCGGGTGTCTGTTCCCACTACTGTCATGGCTGCCTTGAGTGCGGCGGCGCGACGGGGCATTTTGATTAAAAGCGGACGGGCGTTGCAACAAATCGCCCGCGTCGATGCGATCGTTTTCGACAAAACCGGGACGCTGACTCAAGGCGACGTGGCCATTATCGGCGTGCGCACTGCCAGCGATGCGATCGACGAACGAGAGGTTCTCCGGGTAGCTGCTGCCGCTGAACAGCGCATCACCCATCCCGTCGCTGCTGCCATTACCGCCTACGCTAAAGCCAGAGATGTCGAAATCCCGCCCCGCCAGCAATGGGATTATTGCGTGGGATTGGGCATCAAGGCGCAAATTAACGGAACCTCCGTTCTCGTGGGAAGCGAGCGGTTTATGGTGGCGGAAGCCGTGGACTTAAACCCTTTGTGGCGTCGTCACGGCGACCTGAAAGGCACGCCCTATCCTACGATTTACTTGGCCAGTAACGGTCAGATTCTCGGCACGATTCAATATACCGATCCCGTGCGTCCGGAAAGTCCCGCCGTGTTGGAATTGCTTCGCTGCGACATCGGCGCGGAACTGCATATGTTGACGGGGGACAACCGCCAGCGTGCTAAAGCTGTGGCTGCGGAATTGGGCATTCTGGACGCGAACACGTAAAAAGTCCGGGAGCTTGGTAGCCCCGTCGCTTTAGCGCGGGGTG
>NZ_JBNGCO010000095.1:2595-19859 GCF_049974805.1 Baaleninema sp. | reverse complement strand
AGATGGGACTCGACGTGCGGTCGTTTGAATGTCCGCAATGTGGTCAGATTCACGATCGAGACATCAACGCGGCAACAAATATCAAAAATGAAGGCTTGCGGATACTGGCCTCGGGAACCGGGGCAACTGCGACGTGGAGGGAATGTAAGTCCAAAGGGAGGTCGAACTCGTTCGACGCTTCCCGAGGCAATTCCCATTGAAGCTGGAAGCCACTCATCAATCGCCTCGCGATGATGAGTGGTAGTTCACCGGAATTCTTGGTTGGCAAGGATAATCGGAAATCGCAGTCGCCATCGTTCTGCTTCTCTCTCGAGTTCGATTCTGTCTCGGACTCTGACAGCTCCGGCAAAGTACGCTAAGCTCGAATCCAATCGACAAATGTAGATGAAAATTACAAAACTATGGAAATCCCTGCATGGATGGATTGGGTCGTCGTGGGATTTGCGGCGGCTCTGCTCCTCGGTAGCGGCCTCGTCATGTCTAACGGCGCCATCGAAGACGAGCAGAAGTTACAACGGCCGAAATCTAAACCTAAAAAATAACTCTTTTCTAACTGGCTGGGTTAGGTTTGTCCTCGATCGATCGGCTATCGCCAGTTATTCGCCGCGCGATCGAGGACGTAAGCCGCCACATCAGCGATTTCTTCATCGCTGAGTCGATCTCCATAGGCTGACATATTATTTTTTCCGTACTTCACCAATTCGGCGATCGACTCCGGAGTATCCCGCCCGTAACGCTTCAAAGCTCGTTGTTTCAGCGTTTTTCCCCGACGGACGATATTGCCGCCGTTCACGTGACAGCCCACGCAATACTGCTCGAAAATCGCCTCGCCTTTACTCAAATCCGCCGCCTGCACCGCCGTTCCCGACAAGCTCCACAGCAAAAGTAAGATTAGTAATTTATAGTAGATAATTGACAGTCGATCGCGTCGCTTCATTTTTATCGTCAAATCTTTAACATAATTAAATCTTTTTGTCAACCCCCCCCAACCCATCATCCCCTCATCCCCTCATCCCCTCATCCCCTCAACGCCCCAAAGGTAACACCACCGTAAACGTCGTTCCTTTTCCTTCCTGACTGCTGACGGAAATAGAACCGCCATGTAAATCCACCGATCGCTTGACGATGGCCAAGCCTAACCCCGTTCCGGGGATTTTCCCCACGTTTTTCGCCCGGTGAAACGGCTCGAAGAGCCGATGTTGCTCCTCTGGGGCGATTCCGATACCCGAATCGCTCACCTGAAAGCAAATGCGATCGCCCTCGAAGGCTGCTTTAAGAATCACCGTTCCCCCTTCAGGCGAATATTTCACCGCGTTCGAGAGTAAATTGTTGAGTAAATGCCACAAAAGTTTCTCGTCGAGATAGGCTTTCTGAGGCCTTCCCACCACCGCAAACTCGATCGAATACCCCTGTCCCGCCCCAAAGGAAATCGCTTCGATTAAGTCCCGACAAAAGGACTCGACATCCATCCAATTGCGTTGAAACGGCAATTTTCCCGATTCCACCCGACCGAAAGTCAGCACATCTTCGAGGAGTTGGTTCATACTGGCCGTACTGGACAAAATACGCTGGAGGTACTTTTGTTTCTTCTCCATCGACCAGACTTCGCTGAAATGCTCTAACATTTCCGCCGAGGACTGAATCACCGTCAGCGGCGTTCTAAATTCGTGTGAAGTCATCGAGAGATATTGACTTTTTAAGTCGCTGTTTTCCTCGGCGGCTTGTTGTTGTTGGCGGGTTGTCTCTAAAGCGTTTTGCAGTTCTCGTTCCGCTTGGTGGCGAGTCAGGGCAATTTCGATCGTTACCTGCAATTCCCGGTCTTTAAAAGGCTTGAGGACGTAACCCAGGGGAACCGTTAATTTCGCCCGTTCTAGAGTAGCTCGATCGGCGTTAGCTGTTAAATACACCACAGGCAAGTTCAGACGTTCTCGGATGACGCGAGCCGCTTCGATACCGTCGATTTCCCCCTGTAACATAATATCCATCAACACGAGATCGGGAAGCTCTTTCGTCGCGGCTTCGATCGCTTCTTCTCCCGACGCCACAATATCCGCAATCTCGTATCCCAAATTTTCTAGGCGGTAAGCGATATCGTCGGCGACGATCGCTTCGTCTTCGACGATTAGAATGCGAATCTCAGACATAGCGTCAGCTCAACCTCGCGTGCGATCTCGAAGGGGAGAAAACGTCACTTGGAAAACGGCTCCATTTCTGTTATACATCTCTAGTTTGCCTCGGAGTTGGCGAGTGAGCGATCGCACTAAACGCAGTCCCAAGGAGGTGGTTCGCGCGATGTCTAAATTTTCGGGGAATCCTACCCCCGTATCGCTGACTTTCAGAACCAGTCGCTCGTCCTGGCTGAGTTTTCGGAACTCTAAGGAAGTTTTACCCGATCGACCCTCGGGAAAACCATGTTTTAACGAGTTAGAAATGAGTTCGTTCACCAGCAGTCCGCAAGGAATCGCCGTATCCAAGTTTAACGAAATCGGCTCGACGTTCGTTTCTAGTTGCACTAAATTAAAACTCACGTGATAAGAAGAAAATAGCGTATGGGCTAAGTTCTGTACGTAATCGGCAAAATCCACATTAGAAAAGCTATCGGATTGATATAGCTTTTCGTGAATTAATGCCATTGTACGGATGCGATTTTGGCTCTCTTCTAAAATTGAAAGAATTCGGTCTTCTTCAGTGAATTGAGACTGCAACGAAAAAATACTCGAAATCACTTGCAGGTTGTTTTTAACCCGATGGTGAACTTCCTTAAGCAGTAACTCTTTATCGTGTAAAGAAGTTTTTAACTCGAACTCCGCCTGTTTAAGTCCGCTGATATCGATACCGACCGACACCGCAGACCGACCGCGATCGTATTTCTGAGACACCATTAAATAAGTATGGAGTTGTCCGCGAACTGTCGTCTCGATCTCGCAAGCCATTTGACTGTCGCTCGATTGAAAAAAGCGATCGATCCACTGAGCAAATTCCGACTGTCGGTCTTGAAAACCAACCATACGTCCCACAAACGCTTCCGTCGGTAATCCGTAACTATCGGCCAGATGTTGGTTGACGCCGAGATAATAAGCCCGACTTTCGTTGACATCGTAACTCATCCAAGACACCAGACCGGGAACGGCATCTAACACCGCTTGCAGTCGGTCTTTCGCCTGTTGTAACTCGGTTTCGGCCTGTTTGCGATCGCTGATATCAGTCCAATATCCCAAAATTTCGACTGGATTTCCCGCCTCGTCGCGAATCAGCTTCAACTGATCGTAAACCCAGTGATAGCACCCGTCGGCGAACCGAAATCGGTATTCGTGGTTATAACAGTCCGTCTCGAACACCTGCTGTACGTCTTCAAACACGCGGGCGACGTCGTCCGGGTGAAGGCAACTTCCCCAAAAGTTGGGAGCGGACACGAACTGCTCTGCCTTATATCCCGTAAGGGATTCGACGTTTTCGCTCATGTAGGTGGCGGCGAAATCATCCCCCGTTTTACAACTGTAAATCACCCCAGGACTCGACACGAGCAGGTATTCCAACCGTTCCTGCGCTAAATGGCGTTCTAACTCCGCTTGCTTGGCTTCGGTGATGTCGTTTTGAATTCCCAAATAATGGGTGACGGTGTTCTCGGTATCGTAAATCGGAGAAATGGAAATTTCGTTCCAGAACATCCGGCCGTCTTTGCGATAGTTGCGAAGCACCACCGTGCAACTTCCCTGATACTTTAACGCCTCTCGCAGTTCGTCAATTTCCGGTTGCTGGCGATCGACCCCTTGCAAAAACCGGCAGTTGCGTCCCAGCACCTCCTCGGCAGTATACCCCGTGATTTGCTCGAACGCCGGGTTGACGTAAATCAGCGGATAGTCCGGTTGCTGAGCGTCCACGATGACGATACCGTTGCTGCTGGCTTCGATCGCCCGTTGGTTGAGGCGCAGGCGTTCTTCGGTACGCTTGCGATCGGTAATATTGCTAGAGACACCGATGAGTTGCGTGGGTTTTCCCTCCTCAGTCCGGGCAAACACCGCCTCGCGACTCAACATCCACCGCCATTCGCCGTTGGCGTGACGCAGCCGATATTCAGTTTCCAGAACCGTGGCGTCGTCGATGTCGTCGAAGCGACTGAACCCCTGCACGATATGCTCCCAGTCGTCGGGATGGATGAGTTCGGCTAATATCCCCTCTCCCATGGCCGCGATCTCCTCGGGAGAATACCCCAACAGCACTTGAATCTCTTGGTTGACGTAGACATTGCGCCCTTGAACCAGATCGTAAATATACAAAATGTCGGGAATGGCATCGGCCACCCGCTGAATAAATCGCTGGCTTTCTCGCAGTTGTTGTTCGGCCTGTTTGCGATCGCTGATATCCGTAGAAATCCCGCCGATGGCGTAGGAACGCCCCGCATCGTCTTTGAGGGGAAATTTAATCGAAAGATAAGTCAGGGTTTTCCCATCCAGGGGAACCCGTTCTTCAAATTCCTCGGGACTTTCCCGCTGGATAACCCTGAGATCGTTGTCTCGAAATTGCTCGGCGATGTCGGACGAGATCAGTTCCGCGTCCGTTTTGCCGATAATCTCCTGCGGCGTCAGGTCAAACAACTCTGAAAACCGGGAATTCACCAGCAAATATCGCCCCTGGAGATCCTTAAGGTAGAGGACAGAGGTGGTGTTGTCGAGAATCGCTTGCAGCCGTTGTTGAGACTCCCGCAGGGCGTCTTCCGCTCGTTTTCGATCGCTGGCGTCCCGCACGATGCAGACGATACCCCCGTCGTCGAGTGCGGTCAGCGAAATATCTTGGGGATAGGTACTGCCATCGCGCCGCAACCCCAGTACTTCGCCGCGCCATTCTCCCCGTTCTCGCAGTTGGGGGAGGGCGTCCCGCCGCAAACGCTCTCGTTCTTCTTCTCGGTAGAGGACGCGCCAACTGCGGCCGATGAGTTCGTCGGGTAAATCGTAACCGTAAACCTTGAGATGGGCGGGGTTGAGGTAAACGTAGCGTTCTTCGGCGTTGAGAATGGCGATACCGTCTTGGGCGGCGTTCATGGCTTTGGCTTGTTGCCGCAGCAGGGCTTCAGTGCGGCGACGTTGGGTAATGTCTTCGTAGGTGACGAGGAGACCGATAACGTTGCCGTCGTCGTCGTGGAGGGGAATGCGGTTGACGTCCAACCACGCCATGCCCCCCTCGGGACGGCGAATTTCTTCGATGACGTGGCATTCGGGGGTATCGGTCTCCATCACCCGTTGATGGCAGACGCCGCAAAGTTCGATATCGATCGAATAGTCGGGAAGGTCGCGATCGCGCTGTCCGATGAGGTCTTCAGGGCGATCGAATCCTTTATCTCGGGCAAAGGTTCGGTTGCAACCTCGATACACGGCATCTCGGTCTTGCCAGAAAATGGCTTGAGGAATGTTGTCGATGACCAGGTTCAGAAAGGCTTGAGACTGACGCAGTTCTAGTTCGGCTTGCTTGGCGTCGGTGATGTCTCGCACGATGACGATGGTTTCGTTGGCGGCGCTGGCGGTAACGCGGGCTTCCCAATACCGAACTTGACCGTCAATGGGCATGTGATACTCGAAGGATTGCAGCGATCGCGTGGCTAAGGCGTTTTCCACCGCTGCGATCGTCATCGACGCCACCTCCGGCGGTAAAACTTGGGCGATATGTTTGCCGAGAAAGTCGTTGGGCGACATCCACAGCAAGCCGTCCGGGGGACTGTGGTAGTTGACGAACACCCCGTCCCCCCGAATGCGGAAGAGTAAGTCCGGTAAGGCGTCGATGAGGGCGCGATTGGTGGCGTAGCTGCTGCGAAGCCGTTCGTCGGCCTGGCGACGATCGCTCACATCTCGGGCGATTCCTCGATATCCCTGTAAGTCCCCTTCACCGTCGAACACGGGGACGCCGCTGGCTTCGATAACCACTTCCTCCCTCGTCTGAGCGTGGAGAAACAGGGCTTCGTGGTTGCGAAACGCTTCCTGTTGGCTCGCCACCTCTAAGAAGATTTCGTAATTCCGCTGGGCGTCATTGGAGGTCATGAAATCCCAAGGATAACGATCGAGCAATTCTTCGGGGTTGAGACCGAGAATCTCTTCCACTTGGGGACTGGCGTAGGTGAATTTTCCTTGAAGGTCGGATTCCCAAACCCAATCGCTACTGGCTTCGACCAGGTTGCGAAATCGCTGTTCGCTCTGTTGCAGGGCTTCGGTAGCCCGGACTCGTTCCAGTTCGGCGGCGGCTCGAGCGGCAAAGACTTGTAAGATCGATCGATTGTAGGCGGGGTCTTGACAGGGTTGCCTGTCGATAACGCACAGATGACCGATGGGGTTGCCCTCGGTATCCCGCAAACAGACCCCCAGATAACTTTCCGCCTCGAAACAGGCTAAGTCGGGGTCTTTGGGGAAGGCTTGGCGCACGCCGGACGGGTAACAGCAAAATCCGGTTTCTAAGGTAATTTGACTCGGACTCCCCTCAATGCGGGAACTAAAGTTAGATTGGAGTTCTCCATCCGACCATACTGCCAGAGCTTGCAGGCGATCGCCCTGAAGTTTGGAGACCAGAACGTTCGGTACGTCCAACGCCGTGGCGATATGTTGAACCAAGGCCGGGAAAAAGTCCCGTCCGGTCACAGCGGCGGTTCCGGACACCAGGCTGGTTAAAGCCGCATCGATGCGCTGGCGTCGCGCCATTTCCGTTTCTAGGCGATCGATCGTCTCTTGCAGTTGTTGGGTTCGCTCTCGTACTTGAGCTTCCAGTTCTCGATTGACTGCTTGGAGTTGCTGTTGGCTGCGTTTGCGTTCGCTGATGTCTTGTCCTTCCACCACCAACAACAGGGTTCGATCGATTTCCCAAACCACCGGCTTTACCGACAAATCTAAAACCACCGCTGCTTCAGTTTGAGGATGGGTAAATTCCAAATCGAACTGTACCGCGTCCCCCGCCGCCGCCTGTCGCACCGCTTGGCGCACTTGGGCTTTCGCACTTTCCTCCAGACGCCACCATTTTCCCTCCCAAAAGAGATCGCCCAGAATTTCAGACAAGGACAAATCCGCGAAGTCCAACACCCGCTGATTGGCTTCGGCGAGGGTACCATCGGGCATTAACAGCCAGATAAAATTGAAGGCGCGATCGAAAATACAGCGAAAGCGCGTTTCGTTGGCTTCTAAAGCCAGTTGCGCGAAATGCCGTTCGCTCAAGTCGTGCAGGGCGATCGACCATCCCTTCGCCGACTCCCCCACCTCCCCCACAGCCGTCACCGTACAATCGACCGACACCGACGAGCCGTTTTTAGCCCTTAACAGTAAGTTCTGGAAATGACGGGGCGATTCCCAAGACTCTAGAGCCGAAACCGACAACTCTACAGCTTGAAACCTCTGGGGACTCACTAACCGTAAAACCTCCTTCAGAGGCCGTCCGATCGCCGCTTCCGCCGCCTGTCCAGTCAGCTGCTCCGCCACCGCGTTGAACGCCGTTACTGTTCCGGTGCGATCGATCGTCACCACACCATCCCGCAGCGTTGAAAGGGTCGCGGACAACCACAGATCTCGATCGTCATCTCGCTCGTCTGACCTCATTACCACAAATTTATTAATTTGTCAATATCTTGTCAATATTATACTCGATCGAAACGAGATCGATCGACCCCTAAGAGGCCAGCCGCGTACCCGTCAAACAAGACCCCGTCAACAGCGTTCCATCCAGTTTCGCATCTCCCACATTGGCACAGAGCAAATTCGCCCGAACCAAATTCGCCCCAGACAAATTCGCCCCAGACAAATTCGTTTCTTCAAGATTCGCTTCCGTTAACAAAGCCCCTTGCAAATCCGCATAACTGAGATCGGCCCCAGACAAATTCGCCCCAGACAAATTCGCCCCGCGCAAATCCGCCCCGCGCAAATCCGCCCCTTGCAAATTGACCCCCATCAAATTCGCCCCGCTCAAAAAAGCGCCACTGAGTACCCCTTGCTGAAGCGTCGCCCCCATCAAATTCGCCCCTCGCAAGTTGCTACCCCGCAAATCCGCCTCAGTAAAATCCGCTTGCATCAAATTCGCACCCAAAAAACTGGCACGAGCGTCCGCTTGATAAAGAGAAGCCCCCAGAAGGTTCGCCCCTTCCAGGCGACTCGTTTCCAATTGACTCCCCGAGAGGTTCGCCCCGACGAGATTCGCCCCGGCTAGATCGATTCCACGCAAGTTAAAACCAGACAGATCCTGCTCTTCAAGATCGACCCCTCGCAGATGGTCGAACTGTCTCGATTTGAGAATTTCAATATTTTTCATCATCAATTTCGATGCCAACACAAGATAATTTTTACCCGGTTAATTTGACGTTAAATCTCCCCCTCTCATCACAGCATCACCCCATTACCTCAGACTCATCCGGGTGATGGTCTAACAACCACATTCCCGAACTAATTTTGAAAGTTTCCTGGGGTAGCGTCATCCCCTGCTGCATTCCCAACACCAGCAACGCCAAAGTTTCCACCAGTTTGGGGTCCCACCGAGAACCACTACCCCCCTGACACTCCGACATCGCCATCGATAACGCCTCTTCCCGACTGTGATGGCGAGATAACTGAGTCACTCGCCCTTGGAAATACGCCAGCAATCCCAAAATTCGCGATTCCACCGGAATGCCGTCATAACTGAGTCCGGCAGGTTGTCCCGAACCATCCCAGCATTCGGTTTGATGAGTCACGATTTTCGCCACCGCCCGCAGTTGCGGCATCGTCCGCAGCACTTGCGCCCCCGTGCGTAACGGACAACTCGGAGCCTCTTCGTTGTGGGCGGACAACTTCTCGGAATTGCTACCGGGTAGATAATCCAGCCGGTGGAGTAATCCCGCCAAGCGCAACCGTTTGAGTTGCCATGCCTGAAGATCGAGTAGTTGTCCCATCATCTCGCACAGCGACGAAACTTCCGTAGCCGCCATCGGGTTTTCCGTATCCGTTAAGTCAATTAGTTGCGCCATGCGCAGAAAGGCTTGCAACTTGTTGGAAACGATGTTCCGTTCCAATTGCGTTTGATGGGGAAACGGCGTCGAGTCCACCTGTTTTTCTAAGTCCCCGTGGCTGGTTTTGAGATAATCCACCACTCGCGAGACGATACCGCTTAAATCTTCAGTGCGATCGACCTGAGTCTCTCCTTCGATCTCCTTGACTTGGACGCTCAGTCGCTCTCGTACTGCTTCGTCGTATTTGCCGATATGTTCGATCGACAACCGCACCGCCTCGATTACCAATTCCGGCTCGAACGTCCAAAATCCATAAAACTTCCGTTCCACATCCACCTCGGGAACCCCCTCAGCACCGTAATCCTCCGGTAAGAGTTCCTGACACATCACCATCGCCGTATAGTTCGGCGATAAAATCATCAGATGCCACTCTTGCGCCACCGGATCGTCTGGGGATAACGCTACGAACGAAACGTTGTCGTTTTCACTGGCGGTTCGATCGGCAAATCCTGCCTCGGCTGTGGCTAAAATCGCAATATCTCGCGATTTTTCAGCCAAGTCGTTATAACGCTCGGCTTCTTGTAAGTACCATTTACCCCGTTGAAAGGCGGCAACGATAACAGGTTGGCATTCCGATTCGAGAATGCTGTCTTCGAGGGCGTGACATAGCGCAATTAAGGTGTTTTTATAATAAACTCCGTAGTTGAGCGGCGTTTTGCTGGTTTTCCCTTGACCGTGACTGTCAACGAGTTTTTTTAAGATCGATCCCTTCAGCATTTCGACGGTTCGAACCATTGCTACTTCCGATCTGAATTATAATGGATAGTTATTTTGCCAGCAGGGACACCGGAAATCTTCAACCCTGAGTCTCCCTCTCGAAACCTCCGCACAGCGCCCTCGAAAGCCGTTTTTCAAGCCCTCCAGAATCTATAACCCTCTTCAAACAACTTTTCCCACAGTTTGCCTGGCGCCCCTCTCAAGTCCTTGACAAGACTCAAAAAAACTGAGAAAATTAAATTGTATTTTTATATAGTGGTTTTTTATCAAGTTAGTTGATTTTTTAGTCAATATTGCCAACAGAATTCAAGAATTCCCCTCAAGTCCTTGACAAGACCCAAAAAAACTGAGAAAATTAAATTGTATTTTTATATAGTGGTTTTTTATCAAGTTAGTTGATTTTTTAGTCAATACACAAAATCAACATAGCCAACAAAACTCAAACAGGGATTTCTGCCAAGTCACCCAAAACCTCTCAGTGTTCTCTGTATCTGGGTGTTCTCTGTATCTGGGTGTTGAGGACTGTTCCAACCTAAGATCGAGGCGGAGAAGAATAAGCATCAAGGAAACTGCGTAACTGCTTGACCTGAAAGCTTTTCGCAAATTCCAGCACCCGATCGGCAAAAGGCGCGAACTGAGGACTATCCGCCTTCAGCGCCTCCGCCTCCAAACTCAACCGTTTCAAATTGCCCTGAAGCGTCAACTCCTGTAACCGCTCGAGGCGATCGAGCGGTGGCGGCTGAATGTCCGTATCCACCCGCTTCGCGGCCTCCCGGGGTTCGGGGGGTTCGGCGTAAAGCCACCGACAGCCCAACAAATCTTCAAGGGTTTGCAACACTCGATCGCGAGATAGGGGCTTAGAGAGGAAAGCATCAGCACCAGTAGCTAAAGCCACCTCTCGATCGCGATCGAAGGCACTGGCCGAACAGACCACAATCTTCAATGGCGAATTCGATCGAGCGGATCGAAACCGCTCGATCGCCTCCACAGCGCCCCCATCCGGCAACATCCAATCCACAAAAACCACATCGATCGAATCCGTTTCCAACAAATGCAACGCCGAACCCAGATCCGCCGCTTCCCGAATCGGACAACCGAGATCCCCCAACCAGGCAGCCAACACCGCCCGTCCATAATCACTATCATCCACAGCCAACACCGTCGGCGGCATTCCCTCAACACCAACCACCAAAGACATCTTGCCCGTCGAAGGACGTTCCCAACGCTCGGCCACCTCCAACACCAACTCAAAACTGAAAACACTGCCCTCTCCCAATTGACTTTCAACCGATAACGTACCGCCCATGGCCTGAACGATTTTCTGACCGATCGACAACCCCAATCCCGTCCCCTCAGCCTGCTTGCGTCGATCGCCCACCTGCTCGAAAGGCTGAAAAATTTTCTCGATCTGTTCGGGAGTCATCCCCACCCCCGTATCGAGAACCTCAAAGCGAACCCGACAGGAAGTCGGCCTTAGCAGAGGAGACGCCCCGTTCGACGAAACACCATGGCCCGAAAAATCCTCCAGCGGTTCCAGCAGCGTAGCGCGGAACACCACCCCCCCCGTATCCGTAAACTTAATCGCGTTGCCCAACAAATTCAAAAACACCTGACGCAAGCGTTTCTCGTCCGCCCGCACCCCAACCGGAAGTCTCACGTCCAAATCGCAATCAAACGAAATCCCTTTCTGATAAGCACGAATAGCGCACATTTGCACCACACCCTGCAAAAACCCTAAAAAATCGAATTCACTCGGCTGTAACTCGAACTTCCGAGCTTCGATTTTCGACAAATCCAGCACGTCGTTAATCAACGTCAACAAATGCGTACCGCACTGATAAATCGCCGCCAAGCCGTCCCGTTGCTTCGCCGTCACCCGAGAATCCCGTTGCAAGATATCCGCATAGCCGAGAATGCCATTGAGGGGCGTTCGCAGCTCGTGGCTCATATTAGCCAAAAACTCACTTTTCGCTTGATTGGCGGCGTCAGCCCGTTGCTTGGCAACTTCTAACTCCCGAGTGCGATCGCTAACCTTCTCTTCCAACACCGAAGAATACTCTCGAAGTCGATCGTTAGCCTCCTCCAGTTGTTCGTTAGCTTTTTCCAGTTTTTCGTTCATCGTTTTCAGCTTCAACTGACTGTAATAGTTCGACACCGCCAAACTCGTGGCCACCACCGCCACAGCCGGAGACACCACCGGCACCAAACTCCCCGTCACGAATCCAATATAAGTAACGCCAGCCAGAGGAATCCAACAGATGGCCATTCCCGAAAGCGAACTACACCAGAGAGAATTGACACCACAACGATGACGGACTAACAGCCGCCAGACGATCGAACCGCTAATAAACGACCAAGTGGCAATCCACAACCATTCCTCCTCCTGAGTCCAGGGTTGCAACAGGGGGCGTCCGTCGAGGGCTGCCGATAACAAATGACTGGCGATGTGAGCGTGAACTTCCACCCCGTTCATGGCAGAAGATCCCGTACCGTAAGGCGTAGGAAAGACATCTTTCGTACTGCTGGCCGTCGAACCGATGAGAACAATGCGATCGAGAAAGAAATTCGACGGCACATCTCCCGAAAGCACCTGACTCAGCGACACCCGAGGAAAACTACCGTTTCCGCCGCGATAGTTGAGAAAAATCTGATAGCCTCCAGAAACCGCTTCCGAATAGCCACCAATCGGCTTTCGCAGGGGGAAGAAAGTGGTTTTTCCAAGACGATAACAAGATTCGCAGCCCGAAATCGGCTCTAAAGCAATCCCTTCCTGTTCCAAATACTTCAAACTTAAATCCACCCCCAAACCGAACCGCAAGCGGCCGTTAATGCGGGAAGAAATCAGCGCCCGTCGAACTTTACCGTCCCCATCCTCCATCAAATCCGCCAAACTGACGCGCCCCAGTCGAGCCAACGTCGGCGGCGGGGCGACCGTATCTTCTCCGAGAGCTTTTTCAATGCCCATTAAATTCGGCGTCGATTCCATCACCTCCACCAAACGAGCGTATCCCGGTTCCTCCGGCAAATCCCGGTACAAATCTAACCCGATCGCCCGAGGAGACTGACGCCGCACCCGATCGATCACCTCAGCCAGAACCGCATCCGGCACCGGCCACTCTCCCACACGGCGAATGTCCGCTTCGCCAATCGCCAAAATCACGATGCGCGAATCCGCCGGCGCGTCCGGACGCAGACGAAATAGCGTGTCGATGGCCACACGCTCGAATAATTGAAAGCCGCCAAAGGTGGCGGTAAAACTCACGACCAACGCCACTGGCGGGGCGGTGAAAAACACCCCCTGCCAGCGACTAAACCAATTCCTTAACCGTTGCCACATCTCGGGGTCGAGTTGACGGAGGTGGAATTGACGAAGGGGCGATCGGCGATCGCCTCGAGTCCGACTTGAGCCAAAAGGTCGCGCCATTCAGTTGCTAAAGCGTTGCTATTAGGGTGAGCGCGTCGCAACGCAGCAAGAACTTCGAGGGCGTCGTACCAAACTCCGGAACCTCCGTAAGCAGCAGCCAACTCGAGGCTGTTCGCCTTCGAGTTAAGACCGTCCTGCTCCGGAGACTGGGGGACTCGCCGCACCCATCCTGAAGCACTGGGACTATCCGGACGCAGTCGATCGCCCATGACGATAGCTGCGTACCACTGATAGTCTTGTCCGAGTTCGAGTTCTCCGGCCTCGGGCGGAAGCGTTAACTGAACAATGCCCTCACAGCCGGAAATCGAAAAAAACCCTTGATAGTGGGGAAAACGGCGAACGGTGTCGCGATCGGTCCTTTCGTACTCGTGCAGGCTGAAAAACAGTTGCCGAGCAACAGTTTCAGGCACGTAGACGAAAAACGACGGACGAGCAGAAACGGTTCTGCCATAGTAATTATCTGGAACGAGCGGCGTCAGCGAGACGAGTTGTTCCGACTCCGAGTCTTGACTCGAAACCGTCAATTCGCTTTCGCTACGGGAGGCTCCGCCCCCACTTTCATCGGGTGCATCGTCCTCGGGCGGTTCAAATTCCCAGTGATGGCGAGATCCGCCGCCTCCGCTTTCATCCGGAGCATCAGGATCTTGAGGAGGTGGCTCGAAACGCACCATTCCCCGAGACCCTCCGCCACCACTTTCAGGAGGCGCGGGGGGTTCGTCAGGAGGCGGCTCGAAGCGCACGATTCCACTGAGTTCGCTGCGTTGAGAACTGGAACAAGTGGCGTCCGTTGCATCCGAAGCTGACAGTTCGTCCGAAGACGAGCCAGCAGACGGAATGGAGAACGACACTTTGGGGTAGAAGATGCACCCGATCGCTGCGATCGTAGCAAATGACGCGCACGCGATCGAACGATGGCTAGTCAACATAAGTTTGCTGGTTTGCGCGGTAATAAAACTTAATTTTAAGCAAGAATTTCCACCAGCACGTTAAATTAATACTTATGTCAGTTGTAATTATTCAGGGATTTCTGATATTTACCGCAAGTTTCAACGATTTCTGGAAGTATAAAGCCGGAAATTTCCAGAAATATAGACCCAAAACCCGCGTAAAATCTACAACTCACAAGGAAGCCCTTTATCTCTAGTTTAATCCAACCCGCCAATCAAGCCAACCAACGCCGATATCTGGTGAGAGGATGCCGCGAACAGTTTCCCTAGGGTGCCTGATTTGAAAAATCGGGTGTGAATCCTGACACCGAGAAATCGTCACACACCACCAACCTACACCGCCTCACCCCATCTCACCATCCCCCCATCACCCCCTCACCCCCTCACCCCCTCACCCCCTCACTACCGCCGAAGATGCCGGGGATCTCGCATGAGATACATACTTTGTTAATTTTGTCAACCCCCGATCTCGAAAAGTTTTCTAGCGCCAATTCCCAATCGTCACGAAGGGGGCCCAGAAAAAAGGATGATTGTAAGGAGACTCTCGCAAAAGATGAAGTTGAGCTTGGCGCAGCGCCTCCGCTTTACTCGGACGCGGCTGTTGCGTCATTTGGCGGTAAAATTCATCCATCAGTTGAGTGGTCGATCGATCGCGCACCGACCACAGCGTTGCTAAGGTACTGCGAGCGCCCGATCGAACCGCTACCCCCGCCAACCCCAACACGGCGCGATCGTCCCCCAACGCCGTTTGACAGGCGCTTAAGACCAACAGATCGATCGCCTGACCGAAACGGTTGACTTGCAACCATCGATCGAGTTCTCGCACGTTCAAGCGTCCGTCCCAGGTGAGCAAAAAAGTCTCGTCAGCATTAGAACTGAACTGTCCGTGAGTCGCCAAATGCACGATATTAAAATCGCGCGATCGAACCTCCGTTTCCAGTTGTCCTTCCGTAAAATCGTCGTCTAAAAGAACCTGCGTCGGTAAATACTGAGTAATCCCCTCGATTTCCCTCGCCACCCCCGGAAGCGGCGGAAATCCCCCACGGCTTTCCGTCAGCCCCCCCGTGAGAACCTGGGGACGCTCCGGTAACGACGACTCAGGCGCGAACAAATACAAACTGGGACTGAGCGCCACCGCGTAGCGTTCGATGAGGTACTGTCTGCCGTCGTATAATGCCGCTATCGGCACTTTTTGTAATACCCCATCGAGAACGAACACCAGAGTTTCCACATCTTCTCTGGCTAAAAGGGGTTCTGCAGGTTTCAGCAGCCAGTCATAGAGCCTTTGAGAAATCTCGAGGCGATCGACATCGGAATACGCCAGATGTAGCGATTCCAGCAATTGCGCCACTCGTTCCTCCACCTGAGCTTGAGATACCGCCGTAGAATACAGTTGCAGCGGCTGTCCCGCCACCGAGAGAATCACAAACAGGCGATCGGATAACACAATCGGGTACACCACCGCCGCCTGGGGATCGATCGCATCTATCGACACCGGTGTTACATCCAAACAGGCTTCTCGGAAAAAGTTATCCAGTTCCGCCAGTTGCAACGATTCGATGGTCTGTCGCGCCTCAGCTAAAAGCCCGTTAAACTGCTCGGGAGCCGTCGATTGGTGCAATTCAGCTTTTTGCAACAGCAAACGGACAAATTCTCGATACACCGGTTCGACCAGATCGCGGAACGAAAAGCGCAAATCCGTATCGAACGACGCCAAATCCCCGCGAATGACCTTTAACATGGCAACCGCTTCCCGATAAGCGAAAATCGCCCCATCGAAGTCCTCCTGCCGTACCAAAACGCGCCCCAGCTGCCACTGCCACCGCGCCAGCAAATCCGACGCATCGATGGCCTGCGCCAGAGCCAAGGCTCGCTCCGTGAGGGTTTGCGCCTCTTCCAGTTGTCCCAGTCGTTCGTAGAGACGCCCCAGTTCCCCGAGGCTGTAAGATCGAGCGCGTCGATCGCCTAAATTCCCCGCTTCCGTCGCCGCTTCAACCAGCAATTGCGCCACCCCTTCCCTATCTTGAGGAGACAGACGCCACCAGCTTTCGGCCAAATTGACCCGAGCGTAGACTAAGCGGCGACTGGGGGGCAGACTCTCCAGCAGTTCTATAATTTCCGGAACGATCGATCGAGCCTTATCTAACTGGTCTGTATCGAGCCACAACCTCAACTGATTCAGTCGTACCTCCAATCGATCGATCCCCTCACTGCGCCGAGCCACCCACTCATAAGCCTCCAACGCCGTCTCCGTATTCCCCCAATCCCGCGCCGTCTCGCTCAAACTCAGCAACGCCTCGCGAATCCCCGTTCGATCGTTTAACGCCCGAGCCGCCGCCAAACTGCGCTCCAACACCCCCTGAGCCTCCCGCAAGCGTCCCATCCCGTGCAGCACCGTCCCCAAACTGCGCAACCCTCGCACCTTAAGAATCGAATCCGCAGAGTCCTCCAGCCGTTCCATCACCCCATCCAAAAGAACCTTCGCCCGTCGGTACAATCCCAACGTTTGCAGCGCCTGCCCCTGATTGATTTGACTCCCGAGCCGTCCCGCCTCGTCCCCCGTCTCCCCATAAGCCCGTTCCGCCTCCTGCCAAGTCAACAGAGCCGTTTCCGCATCCCCACGATTAAACTGCCACTGTCCCAGCGTATTAAGAAAAAGAGCGTAAACTTTCCATTGTACCTCTGTATCTAGCTCACCGTCAAGCATCGATCGCGCCCGTTCCAACAGCCCTCGCGCCTCCTCCCAGCGTCCGAGCCGTTGATATCCCAGAGACAAATAAATCCGACAGAGCGCCCCATTGAGTCGATCGTCCGCTCGATCGTACCCTTGCACCGCCAATTCCCACACCGACACCGCCTCCCCAAACCGCCCCGCCTCATAATATCCCTGCCCTCGAGCGATCGGGTCGAGAACAAGAGATTGAGAGAGAGGGGGATGAAGAGACGGCGAGATTGACAGAAGAGGAGATGAAGCGAAAAAAAGAGACAGGAGAGGGGCGATCGACCCCCCCATCAAAAACATTGACATTTTTATATTTTTATGGTAAAAAACACAAACCCCGTAGGGTGCCGTGACGCGGGGCAAAAAATTATCACCTCCCACCAACAAATGAAAATCCCGCGTCACGCACCGCCCCCCACCGACCCATAAAACACCTCCGTATCGGTTCCC
>NZ_JBNGCO010000095.1:0-2495 GCF_049974805.1 Baaleninema sp. | reverse complement strand
CCGTAGGGTGCCGTGACGCGGGGCAAAAAATACCGCCTCCCACCCTCAAATGACGTTCCCGCATCACGCACCGCCCCCAACCGAAAAATTCCAAACCCCTCCCCCCATCATCCCCTCAAAACCCGAATAATTGCCGATTCAGACCCAATGTGGTATGGATTAAAGGTGTTAACAAACATTAAGCCCAAAAAAATCCCAACCCACCGGGAACAAAATCCCCAGACCATCAGACTAAACCTAATAAAAGTCGCCGAGTCCATCGGCAGAACGCGCAACCCCTCAACAACCCCTCGCCCAAAGCGAGCCAAACCAACTGAGACTGCGTGTTCCCACCGATCTAGACAATATCAGTATCCATGCTGTAAATTGGCGACTGTTATGCGTACAGCGAGACTGAGAACCGACCGTACCTGTATAAGGTGCGCCAAGCGGTCGAACAAGCAGGATTAAACCCCCAACAGTTCGATTCAACCGCCCCGTACCCCAAGCACACAGCAACAGGTACACTTCACAAACCGTTAGCGAGGAAGAGGAGCGATAAGTGACTGCACTCGGAAGTTTTAACGAAATTTTAGTAGGAGACGAGCGTGACGAACTGCTCGGTCTCACTCAAGTCAAAGGAGCAGTAGCGGGTTCTGCCGGAGACGATAGCCTCAGCAGCGTTCTCAACGGAGACCCCAACCTCGGTTCCTTACTCTTCGGAAACGAAGGAAACGACTATATCCAGAGCCGAGGCGTTCGCGATAGCGCCTTCGGCGGCAAAGGCGACGACACCATCACCAACAATAGCGGTCGGGCGTTGCTCTACGGAGACATCGGCAACGATGTCGTCATGTCTGAAGAAGGTGATAACACCCTATTCGGCGGACCCGGCAACGACTACCTGATGGCCGAAGAAGCCGGAAACATTTTCCTCGGTGGAGACGACAACGACTCCATCGTCGGCGGAGAAGGCGACGACACCATTGCCGCTGGAGACGGCGACGATTACGTTAAAGGTGGTCCCGACGATCCGAGTATCATGTTCGGCAACGCCGGTAGCGACACCATGGAAGCCGGAAACGCCGGTGACAGTATTTTCGGCGGTAAGAACGACGACACCGCCAGCTTCGGCAGCGACTTAGCCGGAGACGGTGGAGTCCTGTTCGGCGACCTCGGTGCCGACTACCTGGCCGTCCTCAGCGACAGCATCAGCGGTGCGATTCTCAACGGTGACGTCGATCCCACTGGCGGTGCTATTGCTGGAACTGATGTCGGCGACGATATTCTCTACGTTCAAGCCGGTAGCAACCACCTGATGGCCGGTAACGCTGGTGATGACAGCCTGCTTCTCGGCGACAGCGTCGGTGGCGGCATTACCATGGCTGGCGGTCAAGGCAACGATGTCTTATCTGGTAGTTCCAGCGGTGAGTCCTTCGCCTACGGCGATGCTGGCGACGATATGCTCGAATTGAGCTTCGCCGGTGGCGGAGAAATGTGGGGTGACAATCCCACCATCACCGAAGGCTTCGGGAACGACACCGTGATGGCGGCCGGAAGCGGCGTCACCGTGGCCGGCGACAACGAAAACGCCGGAACCGCTGGTGGTGATGACTATCTGGTGTCGCAAGACGGCGGTAACAACCTCATCGGTCACAGCGGTAACGATGTCCTCTCTGGAACCGCAGCCGGCGGCGACACCATGGACGGCGGTCTCGGTGATGACACCTATATGTTCACCGACGGCGACAACATCGTCTTCGACGAAGAGGGTCTGAACACCTACATGGGTGTGAACGCTCTCAACACCACCGTCATCGTTAAACCGACGGATGAATTTGGCGGTGAAGCCACCTGGTTCGTTCAAGGGGATCAAAGTGTTGTCGAACGCGGTTTGACCTCTGGCGGTCTGATTACGGACAACCAAGCCCCCGACATCATCCAGTTCTCTGGTACGGTGACGGGTCAAGTCAACACCAGCGGCGGCGATGACGAGATTCAAGCCGTCAACGTTGCCTCGACCGGTTCGGTGATGGGTGGTGAAGGTAACGACACCATCGAGATTACGGGCAGTGTCGCGGCTGGCGGTATGGTCGATGGCGGTGCTGGTGACGACTACCTCGATATTACGACTCTGGCCGGTGCTGCCGATGGCGGTGAAGGTAACGATACCATCAGTATCGATACCCTGGCTGCGGGTGCAACAGTTTCCGGTGGAGACGGCGACGACCTCTTCAACGGTACCACCGGTCAAATCCCCTTTGTTGGTGCGGGTGCAGTCATCGACGGCGGTGCTGGTAACGAGAAAATTGTTATCCAAGCCGTCGGTTCCGATGGTGCTGATGGACCGATTAACTTGATTGGCGGTGACGGTGACGACCAACTCGGGGTTGGTACGACTGCAACCGATGGCGCGGGTGTTGGAACCAACGCACCTTCCGTGAATATCGATGGAGGTGCCGGAAACGACATTATCCAAGGAGCGAAGTACGGTGGAGACAGCCTCGTTGGTGGTG